>JAUWHC010000244.1 GCA_030606095.1 Promethearchaeota archaeon
CGCAGATTTAACAGGATCGTGGGACGATAATAACAATAGTATATGGGGCGAATCTTCAAAATACACGGGTAATATTGATGAAATCTCGTGGATACCAGAAGTCTATGTTGGTCGTCTACCAGCTGATAATATTGTTGAGCTCTCTAATATGATCAACAAAACTTTAAAATATGAAACAGATCCTTTGATGGGAGATTGGATGAATAAAATGCTATTAGCAGGGGGCGTTTCGTCATTTACGCCGCCTGAAGACGAAGCTCGCTTAACAGAATATATTTGGCAGAATTATACAGCATCAGAAATGAATTTTACTCACTTAACTAAATCAACATCTAACTTCACACCTGCCATTCCACTCTTACCAAACCAACTAGACGCTCTAAACTTAGTTAATTTCAGAAGCGAATTAAATTCGGGATATTCTATAATAATTTTTGCCGGGCATGCTGATCCAATTAAGTTTACAGATGCAAGTGGAGTTTCTTATTATACTAGTGCAGAAGCACTATTGAGTAGTAATATTGATATGCCATCGTTATTATATGCGGATGCTTGTACAACTTCTTCTTACGATCAAGGCGATAATAGCATAGGAGAGCGCTTAATAAATCAACCTTTAGCGGGAGCAGTGGGCTACATAGGAAGTTTAAGAGTAAGTTGGTATTTTGATTTTGATACAAATCTAGAAAAATTAAATCGTGGCAACGCGAAATTGTTTTGGAAAGAGTTTTTCGATGAAAAAAAGTTTCAACAAGGAAGGGCGTTATACGATTCTAAGGTTACCTATATGAATAGCGATTACTTCAAAAGAGGTGAAGCTTCGATGGTGCAAGAGTGGCAACGCAAAAATATTCTTACGTACAATTTGCTCGGCGACCCCGAACTGGATATATACACAGATATGTGTAGAAGCGTTCCAAATCTTTTTACCGAAAGTTTTTACGAAGGTCAGCTCGTTTCATTACAAGTTAGAGATAATCTTGGTGGTATTGTTCCGGGAGCAAGAATTAACTTAAGAACAATAGATGGAAAATATCGAACTGTTTATGCTGATAAAAACGGGTTTGTAGATTTTAGATTACCAGTTGGAGCAAACCAGAAGTATAGTACTATTATTACGGGTCATAATGTAATTCCTTCGTATCATAACTTTACTACGCTTCTAGATACAGATAATCCTATTGTATCTGATGTAATTTATGCTCCAATAAACCCCACAGTATCTGATAAACTTCTGTTTTCTATTAACGCTAGTGATAATCATTCTGGAATCGAAAGCGTATTTTTACTAATATCAAAGAATAATTTCATGAATTTTTCGACTCATAGATTATCTAACCATTTCAATGAAAATAAACGGGAGTTTAATGTTACCTTAAATAAAATGGAGCCTGGAAAATATTCATACATCGTAATTGCGAGAGATTTTACAAATAAAACTACTGTTTATTACGAAGATAATTTCAATTTTGCAATACCTAAACCATTTATGGACTTCGTTCTAGTTATTGCATCAATTATGATTGTAGGTTTGGCAGGAATATCGTCAACAATTACATTTCTTGGAATTAGAAGGTACAAAAACGACCTTAGAAAATTAGAATGAAATTAAAGCGTCATTTGCTATTCCTTTTAAATTTAACGATTCATTATGAAAAAGTTTAATTACTATTCTATACTAATCTATTTACTTGCAACCATATAAGAAAAGCATTTTACAATAATATAGCCAAACTTATGAGATGGTTGTTCATGGTATTTTTAACCATATAAATAAATGGTCTACCTAACCGCCTGGAAGTTAAACTGTTTTGCGTTGCAAATAGTACTGTAGTTGAAAGTCTATGGGAACTTGCAAACTGTGGCTTCGGCTACGGTCATGGTATTACAGGATAAAACCTGGTCACATCCGAAAAACAATCTGCCGAACAGATGGTTCGGGAACCCAGAATGCGGTAATTTATATGGTTATACGGATTTTTTAAACCATAAATTATATAATTAGAGCAAATTTACTGTAATTTGAAGATTTGTATGCCTAGCAAATTCGTAAAAACACTAAAAACAATTGGAAGAAAATGGTTTATATTTCTTATTATTGCAATTCTTATCGTTTTTATATTTTACCAATTAGCAGCTATAATAATGACCATTGTTACTATAGTGTTATTTACCCTTTCTTACATTCCAACCCTAATTTTTAATAAAAACCTCAAAAATTTTTTATTGGATTATAGCTCAATCGAAGATAAAATGGTTGCTAGAAAGCTTAAGCGTTCCTTACCCAAAATCCAAGAAAAGATGCACAATTTATCGAAAAAGCAGAATAAGAAGAATTGGTTGATTATTTTTACGAATAAACACTATATTTTTTACAACGAGAGGACCGTTGAAAAATTTAGGGAGTATTATACTAAGGGATTAGGAGAAAAAGAAATTCTTGAGAAACTTAAAAAAAGTAATATTAAGACTAGAGCTGAAATTAAAGCTATTGAAGAAATTTTAGTAGAAAATAGTAGGTTAGAGGAACGAGAAGTTTCCGTTAAAGAATACCGAGATAAACAAAGGTTTTCGTAAATAATATGAATTTTTTTAAATATTTTCTTTATAGTAGATTAATTTTTAATATTGTCTGTTAATTTGATGACCGTCCCTTCGACTTCTTTGGGATTGCCTTTATCATCCCTTATTAAATGAGAATTTATTTGGATATTTATTATCTTTCCATCAAGAGCTTTAATTTGAGAGGGAAAATTTCTAACATAACCCTTTTCTAGTAAATCTTTATAATATTTTTTTTGATCATTTGCGTTAACAAAAAATTGGGAAGCTTTAGAACCAACCAGCGATATAGATTCACTCAAACCTATTATCTTGTTAAACGCTGCATTGTGCATTAATAACTTTTCCTTGAACGCTCCTTTATAAAATCCTACATCTAAATCGTTTAACATTCTTTTATAATTTTCTTCTGATTCCTTTAATTCTCTAGTTTTTTCCTCAACTTTTTGGACTAGGGTTTCGTTTAATAATTTCAAACTAATTTCAGATTGTATTAATGAATCCTCTGTTAATTTTTGTGTCGTAATGTCGCGTATAATCACAATCGCCAGTTCTGTTTCTCCTTCGAGGTTTAATCCAGCGGCACTTGAAGTAGTCCAACAGACCTTTTTGTTCCCAATTATGTCGACATATTCTTTTTCTTTCTCGTGTATTTTTCCATCTAAAAAGGTTTTTAGGACCATACATTCTTTACACGGTTTACCGCGATGCATTAAAACGCTGTAACATTTTTTACTGGTTAATTGTATTCCAAATGTTTGTTTTGCTACGTTATTAACCCAAATAATATTTAAAAGATTATCTACAAGATAAATCGTATCTGTTAAAGAAGAAAAAATACCTGCTAGTAATTGATGGCTTCCTTTCAATGTTTCCTCGGACCATTTGCGTTCTAAAGCGCTACCAATAATTTCAGAAGTAGTTTGGAGTAAATTAAAATCTTCTTCTTCCCATTTTCTTACCCGTTCAATATTATCAAATCCTATAAACCCATATAATTCATTTTTAATTTTTATTGGAAAAATAAGCATGGAATTAATCTTCAATTTTTCAAATTCTCTTTTTGTAGCACTTGCTTCTTCAGGTAATTCTGATACATCTTTAATATATATATAATTTTTTTCTCTACTTTGCTTCGAACTCCAAGGAAACTTTTTATAATCTATAGCTGTTAAGTTTATCATTTGGGGTTTTATTCCCTTAGCACACCATTCTTGGATATAAAATTCAAGAGAATCTTTTTCGTTAAACAGTAAAATATATGCCCTTGTAGCACCAATTAGAATTCCCATATCAAGAAGCGATTCGCTAATTGCCTTATCAATATTAATATTACCAATAAGTCTTGATGAAATGGTAGAGATGAATTTTTCGTTTTCAAGTTTTTGCTTAATTTTTTGTTCGAAATTTTTACGTTCTGTGATATCGATTAAAAACGCTTGGATCAATTGCTCTTCACCGACATTTATCAACGAGATTTGAGTACTTATCCACCTTTTACTTCCGTCTTTTTTGTATATTTCAAATTCAATAGGTTTATTAGGTTTTCCCTCCAATAAACGAGAGAATCTTGATTTAAATATTGGAATAAGGTTTGAAGGGTACACGGCTAACTTCAAATAATGCTTGTTTACTAAATCGTCTTTAGTATAACCAGATTGCACTTCTGTTGCAAGATTAACATCGATTATTGTCCCATTTAATTTTAATAACGCAATTGATTCAGGTGAATGTTCGAATAATTGTTTATATTTTTCTTCAGAAGCCTTAAGCTTTTTTTCCGCTTGTTTCCATTGAGTTATATCGTTAATATGAACAATTATCAAATCGGGTGGTAGAAAATGCATCTTAAGGGATAAATTAACTTCTTCGCCAGTTGTTTTCATAATATAATTAGATATTTTAAAAATACTTTTTTTCTCTTGAAAGCATTGATTTAGCGCTTCAATAATATCTAGTCTATCTTCATGAATTTCAGATGCTTTCTTATGTAAAAGATCCTTAATCTTTCCGTTAGTTACTTTTTCAGCTACTTTGTTATAATCAACTAGGATAAAATCGTTATGTTTCTCTTGCCAAACATAAGAGGGTATAGGGATACCATCAAAAAAAAATTTCATATTCTTTTCCAGAAGAAATGGTTTACTTTCTAATTCCTCCATTTAATTTACCCCTTATTAGAAATTTTTATTTTTATTAAAATCTATTTTATTAAAATAGAATTTCATAATTATTTACCTCGATTAATAATTCGTCAATTAATTATATAATATTTTTATTAAATATCGAAAAAATAATTTAAAAATAGAATAGAAAAAAAATTGAGTTAATTCAAACTAAATATCTAAATCTCCAAAATTATAATATTTCTTTACGGGTTTTTTAACGTTCCAAACGCATTTTAACCCTTTAGGAAATTGTACTAAATCTCCTTTTTTAAA
>JAUWHC010000166.1 GCA_030606095.1 Promethearchaeota archaeon
ACGACAAGGCAGAACTAAATAATTTATGGGAAAAAGATCAAGAGTTAAGACTAAAATTATTGGATAAAATGTTCCACGAATATTCCATGACTCGAACCAGGTTCCCTAAAAGAAATTCAGGATTTTAAATTATAGAAAAAACTAATAACTCTGAAAAAAGATCTGTATAGAAATGAAGTGGAAAACTAAAATAACTCAAATCTTAGGAATTAAGTATCCTCTCGTAATGGGAGCTTTTGGGGGCTGGGGTAAAGCCGAATTTGCATCGCCTTTTTCAAATGCGGGCGGATTAGGGATTATAACGGCGCTAAACTTTCCAGATCCAGAAGATTTTAAGAAAGATTTACAAAAGATGAAACGATTAACTGACAAACCTTTTGGAATAAACCTATCGTTGCCACATCGTAGCTTAAAAGAGAATGGCGAAGATATTAGAACTAGAAAAAGATATTTAGATTATGTGGAAATAGCAATCAATGAAAATTGTAACATCTTTACAACCTCTGGATACAAAGCTTCGTTCATCGGCACAAGAGTTCACGAAGCAGGTGGTTTATGGATTCATAAATGCGTTTTGGTAAAACACGCTATTTCAGCAGAAAGACAAGGTGCAGATGGCGTTACTTTAGTAGGTTTAGAAGGAACTGGATTCAAAAATCCCCTAACAAACACTACTTTGGTAAACATAACGATGGCAAAAAAATTGCTTAAAGTTCCCATAATTGCCGCAGGAGGAATCGGAGACTCAAGAGGTTTTTTAGGTGCTCTAACATTGGGCGCCGATGCAGTGTGCTTAGGTACTGCTTTAATGACTACTAAAGAATGTCCCGTGCCAGAAAGAATTAAGGAAAAATGGCTAAATCTAGATGTATTTGACGAGCAATTTCATAAAAAAATATACACTTTCAATGTAAAAAATTTTATGGCACCTTCAACGGCAATAGGACACCATAACGAAATAATCCCCATGAAAACCTTAATCGAGGAAATGATTAAAAACGCAGAGAATATATTGCTTTCTTGGGGATTCGATAATAACGAATTCAATACGCTTCGCTTTTAGTATTGAGGTTGGTTAAAGCTAATGAAGAATGATAAGAGAAAAGAAAAACCTAAACTTGACGACGACGAATTAGAGGAGATTTTCGAGTCAACTTGGAAGAATTGGGCATCCCGTAGAAAATGTGAGCAGACTCATACACCAGAGTATATTAAAAGAAAAAATAAAAAGAATCACATTAAATAACGGTATTCTTTAAATCTTTTTGCAATTTTGCTATTCTTTCACCATTTTTTTTCAATAATTTTACAAAATTCAAAATATTTATAGGAATTAGGCTAATAGAATAAATATTAATTATATCTTAATAAAAAAATTTAAATAAAAAAAAAATAAAAAGTGATTAAAAATGGCAGTGCCAATAATTTTAATTGTTGCACTAATCGCAGGGATAATTTCAATCGTTTTGGCAATATACTTTAGAATTCTAGTTTTAAAAGAGGATCCTGGCAACGAAAGAATGCAAGAAGTCGCTGGATATATCGAAGAAGGGGCTAAAACATACCTAAAAGTTCAATATAAAGTTCTTGGAATCTTTGTAGGAGTACTTTTTTTCGTAATGTTATTCTTACTTCCTAATATGACGAATCCTGGTACATTAAATTGGGAACAAGCGTTAGCGTACTTAATTGGTTGTGTGGGTTCTATGTTCGCAGGTTGGTTAGGAATGTATGTTGGTGTTAAAGCAAATACAAGAGCGGCACAAGGTTGTACCAAGGGTACAAAAGCTGGTTTCGATGTAGCATTTTTTGGAGGAGCAGTAATGGGTTTAGCCGTGGTAGGAGTTGCTTTAATAGGCGTATCAATAATCTATTGGATTTTTCAGTCTCCTCTTGTTGTGTTAGGGTTTAGCTTCGGTGCCAGTAGTATAGCTTTATTTATGAAGTGTGGCGGTGGAATATTTACGAAAACGGCAGATGTAGGCGCTGATTTAGTAGGAAAAGCTGAATACAATCTACCTGAAGATGATCCAAGAAATCCAGCAACGATAGCTGATAATGTAGGTGATAATGTCGGCGATATCGCTGGAATGGGCAGTGACCTATTCGATTCTTATGTTGCATCCATCGTTGCAGCAATGATGCTTGCAGCAGCTTTTGGTGTAATAGGTACCATTAAAGCACCTTTTGCAAATGTAACATTAACAGCTACAGGAGCTTCTGTATTAATTGTTACTCCGGTTGTTTATTGCGGCGTAGGATTAATTGCTTCGCTTATAGGAATATACGTAATAAAGAATAAAGGTTCTAAAGAACCCGGAAAAGCTTTAAACACAGGAACTTATTTAGCAACTTTAATCTATTTTGCATTATCCGCTTTAATAACGATTGCCCTATCAGTTGGATTAGGAACCGAAGAAGTGGGCTTATTATGGCGAATTTGGGGCACATCAGCTATTGGACTTGGATCTGGTATTGTTTTAGGTTTTACAAGCGATTATTTTACTCGGGAAGATAAGAAACCAACAAAAAACATAGCTCATGCTGCTAAAGAAGGTCATGCGGTTGTAATTCTTTCTGGTTTCTCATATGGACTACTAAGTGTTGCTCCTCCTGCAATAGGAGTTATATTTGCTATGATAATTTCATTTTGGTTAGCTGGTGTATTTGGTGTAGCAATGGCTGCTGTTGGAATGTTAGCAATTGTAGGAACAATAGTAACTAATGATGCGTATGGTCCAATCGTTGACAATGCGAGAGCTATTGCAGAACAAGGAGAATTAGGTGATGAAGTAATTAGAACTGCTGATAAATTAGATTCTGCTGGTAACACCGCCAAAGCAATTACAAAGGGATACGCAATTGGAGCTGCGAACTTAACAGTTATGGCTTTAATGTTTTCCTTTGCAGAAGAGGCTGGTATTACTGCTATGGATTTATTAAGCGTCAGTGTTCTAGTAGGTGCCTTTTTAGGAGTTGTTACACCTGCCTTGTTCTCTGCATTATTGATATTAGCTGTCCAAAGAAACGCAGCGAAGATGGTCGATGAAATTCGTAGGCAATTTGAAGAAAACCCTAAAATATTAACCGGTGAAGAACCCGCTGATTTCCATAAAACAATTGATATTGCAACAAAAGGTTCATTACGTGAGTTAATTATACCAAGCATTATTTCTATAACCTTTCCTATTGGTGTTGGAATTCTTTTTGGCGTAGCTTCCTTAGGAGCATTCTTAGCTGGAGCTATCTTATCTGGATTTGTATTCGCTGTGTTTATGTCGAACAGTGGAGGAGCCTGGGACAATGCTAAGAAATGGATTGAAGACGGAAACTTAGGTGGAAAAGGAACTGAAGTACATAAAGCCAGTATAACGGGAGATACGGTCGGAGACCCCTTTAAAGACACCGCAGGTCCAAGCATTAACACTTTGCTAGTCGTAATGTCGCTTACTGCATCAATTTTCATGGGGTTACTTCTGATGTTTAACGGTGGAGCTGGGTTGCTTGGAAACTTACTTACTCTATTCTAATTCAAATATTAAGCAAAAATAAAATTATTTAATTCTTTTTTTTTAATATTTCTGTAAAAAACTATCCCTGTGATATATAGATTGAGCTTCAAATTAAAAAGTACTATTTGAAACCTAATATTTTGGAATTTACAGATTTAAACAATAAAACCATTGATCAGAATTTAATTATGACGGAAAAGAAGTTTCTAAACAAACAAGAGCACGCAAAATATTTAGAAAAGTATAATATTCACCCTAATCGTGCGATGTTAACAATTATTCTTAGCATTCTCGTTGATGTTTTCGGTTACAGCATGGTACTTCCGTTGCTACCTAGTATTGTTAAAGATTTTGGCGCTTCTGACTTCTTCGTCGGAATCCTTATTTCCTCTAATGCTTTTACTGCAATGATTTTTGGGCCAATCTGGGGGAAATTGAGCGATAAATATGGGCGCAAGCGCATTCTTGTGATTTCCCAGGCAGGAACAGGCTTATCTTTTTTAATATTAGCTACATCTAATTCGGTCTATATAATCATGTTTTCACGAATTCTTGATGGCATTTTTGGCGGTCAAATTCCTGTTATACGTGCTTACATTTCAGATATCACAACTCCTAAGACGAGAGCTTCGGAAATAAGTAAAATAATGATAGGTCATGTTGTCGGAATGATTATAGGACCTATAATTGGTGGATTTTTAGGGGCTATAAATTGGCGCTATCCTGCTATTTTAGCTAGTATTTTGTCAATTCTAGTTATTTCATTAACTTTGAAGGTATTAATTGAGAGTATGCCAAAAGAAAGAATTACCGATATTAAACTCCGCTTATCGAACAATGATAATGCTTCAAATAACAATAGAAGTATATGGAATAAAGAAGTAAATCTTCGTTTTGTACAAATCTTCCTATTATATATGATTACAGTAATGATCAACTCGAGTTTTCCTTTATTCTTAGACAATAGATATGGCGCTGGCCCTATGATCATTGGTTCAGTAATGAGCGTTGCTGGAATTGTTGTACTGTTTTATGCTGGAGTCTTAATGAAACCAATGTTGCGTAAATTTGGAGAAAAAAGAGTACTAATTTTTGGCTTTATACTACTAATCTTGACCTTCTTATTATTTCCTTATCTTACCGAACTATGGATGGTTTATGTTTTTATCATTCCGTTTGCCTTTTGCATGTCGATCATCCCTCCTCTGATTCAAAGTAACCTTAGTAAAGCAGTAGATTCAGATAAACAAGGAGAAGTAAGTGGATGGACGACTAATTTTCAGTCAATCTCTCAAATAATTGCTCCTTTAGTTTCTACTGGATTTTTAGAAATTGGTGGATTAGTTATTTTTTCAATTTTCTTCTTTAATTCATATCAATTAATAGATTTTACAGCAGTGATACTTGGTATAGCATTATTGATAGTCGGTATTATTGATCTTAAATCACATCCCCATCTTTACGAACACGATGAACCTAAAAATAAGGAAATCGTAAAAGAAGGGTCAAATAAGATTCAATAGTGAAACATAGAAATGTCAAAGTTTAAAAAATTAAAAAAGTTTTTTACTTCTGATTCGGTTTAATACACATAATAAAATATTTCCATTGGTAAAAAATATGGCTTTAGAATTAACTGAATTTTTACAAGGAAGTTTTAACGTAATATTCGTCTTAATTTCTATTGCAGTCGGTCTAAAGATACTAAGTAGATATTTCAGATATAAGAAGATTCATTTTATATTAGTAGGAATTATTTGGATCGGGATCTCAACACCTTGGTTACATGGAGCTATTACCTTTATTATCTACTTTTTCGATCCTTTACTTATTGAAACTGCCGAGTTTATAACAATTAGGTTTATTATTGGGTATACATCGATTCCTATAATAACCACTTTATGGTTTGTTGTTTTCACAGATCTTATGTATCAAAAAGAAAAGAGATTTCTCATCTGGTTATACGCCTTTATAAGTGTTATTTGTGAGTGTATATTTTTTATATTTCTGTTTACAAATCAATACGATCTAATTGGTTACTTTAGCGGACCATTTACTGCAGTATACAGGCCCTTTACTCGCTTTTCTTTATTGTTTTTTCTCGGTTCCTCTTTAGTGTCATTTCTTATATTTGCTGCCAGTTCACTGAAATCAAAAACCCCTGAAATAAGGTTAAAAGGAAAATTCTTGATAATCGCTTTTTTGACTTATACTGCATGTGCTGTGTTAGATTCATTTGCATTTTTTTTGACCCAACCAATTATGGTGGTTTTAATTCGTATCTTTTTGATGCTTAGTGCGATAGAATTTTATTTTGGATGGATTTTACCAGATTTTGTCAAAAAGATTTTCATTAAAACGGAATAAATCTTCTTAAATTACTTTTTTTTTATATTTAAGAATTTTGATTAAATGCTAAGTTTTTTGTAGGAAATGAAAAAAATAAATTTTTTTCTCATGGAAGATATCACGATCATCTCACACCCTAATATTACCACGATAATACACCTTCTTGGGAGACTAAACACGCAATTATCTGGAAAAGTAGAATGGTTTTTAGATGATGAAGTAGATACATAAATATACAAAAATCTTAACATTTAATCAGAATTTTTTAAATAACACCGTTATAAGATTTCAAATTTCCTTAAAAAATCAGTTTGAATATTAAAAAAATGTAAAATTCTAAAATAATTATATATTTATAGTAAAGAATCTTTCTTAATTTTGACACATGAGATATGGGGCTGACGGTAGTCATTGAACTGCTGAGGAACCTCACCTCACTTTCCAAGCAAGGAGTAGATAACTGCTACGGTGAAAATCGTATTTTAGCAACTGAAACGGCACTGCCCTTTTACGTACATTAATGACTTGGATTTAAGCCAGAGAAATTGTAATC
>JAUWHC010000307.1 GCA_030606095.1 Promethearchaeota archaeon
TGATTCCAAAATAAATTCTGAGGTATGAATTCAGAATCCATAAAAGAAAGATAAGAAAAAATGAAAAAGGTTTCTTTTTTGATTTTTTTGTATTGTTATTCATCAACTCTATAATCACCTTTTAAAGATTTTAGGTTTATCTCGATTTTATTTTGAAAATATTTTCCCCAAAGAATAGATGAGATCAAGGGTGTTATAAGTACTAAAAGCCAAATTTTACCTTGAAAAAGATTATAGTCAGCGAATAAACGTTCCCATGAATGTCCTACAATGTAATGGCCAAAAATAAATTCGAAAGCGATTGTCATAATTAGCCAAAGAACACCGATATAAAGAGAGTTTCTGTTCTCATATTTACCTTTAATGTTATTGTAATAAAGAGCAATAACTAGAGAAAAGATACAGATAAGTATAAAACTACTTATGATATGCCCAACATACTCGCCCACTATTGGTGAATACACTCCATTTCGAATTATTCCGTTAATAATTGCGATAATACACATTAAAAACCAAATTCCTAATGCTTTTACATATGTCTTGTTCATTTTTGTTTTACCTCCTATGATTTTTTTTCTATTATTTTTTTTTATTTCAAAGTCATATTTTTATGACTCTTTATGATCAAGAGATTTGAAAACTATAATATAAATCAATTTTGACTAATATCCAAACTATTTTGCCTAATGCGAATTTTTAGCAACAATCCGAATTTTTAAGAAAATAGAAATACCTAATAAAGTAAAAAATCAAGTAAAAAGATTGAAGTAAAACTATGCGTAAACTTTTGCTTTACTCCAAAAATGCTCCCATAATTTTTTAAGAAAGTCAATTCCTTTAACATCTTTAATAACAATAACTTCAGAATAATCAGGTTTATTATCATTTGTTTTTGGGAAGCAGATTATCCCCTGTCCTAAGGAATTAAATGCCATCGCAATAGTGATGTTCTCAAGAATGCGAATTCTAAATTGTGTTTTGGGATGTGTCTTTCTTGAAGCCCCCTCGAGCTTTAGGATTTCAGGAAAAAGGATGTAATTTGCTTTTTTAGCTGATACACTCTCAAATGGAAATGCAGCAGCGATCATAATCCACCTCTCTTCTGCTGGTGTTTTTTGAAATTCTTTTATTTTATACATTACTTCACCTGTTCCAGAAACAAACTCACAATCTTTCATAAGATCGAGCTCTCGAATCAAATGCATAGGAAGGTCATCAATTCGATGAGTTCTAAAATATTCAGAATACCGAAAGATAAAATCAATAGGACGAAAAATTGTTATTAAGACCTTTCCAAAGGAACTAATTTCATACTTCCGCCCAGATGGCAACTCTTTTTGAATAAATCCGTGTTTCGTTAACCTACTTAAGTGTCGTGAAACTTCCGATTTCGAGATCTCGCCTAATTTTTCGGCGATATCAGTTAAAGTTGCTACTTTTTCATTAAGCATAAAAAGAATTTTAATCCTTATAGGATTGGAAAGTTCTGAAATCAAATCAGAATATTCACTCATAAATTTATATTACTATAAAACTATTTATCATTTCCTATAGACTTACTAGGGTAAGTAAAAAGAAAAAGAAAACATTTTGAAATTTAAAATTATATAATTTTATTTTTAGATTATCTTTTTCATTCTTTTTTCCATTAGCCAATCCACTCCAAAATCTACTATATCTCGAAGTGAAATCAATCGAGTTTCAGCCAGACCAATATTACCTGGTTTATAATTGATTTTAGATTCATAATTCTTTCCAAGTTGCTCAAAATCATCGCTATCTACGTCTAGACCTTTCCATTCTACCCACTGTCTCTGATTATTCACCATCATCGCACATCCATTTCGAATATAGCTTTTCCCAGGGAAATCGCTTCGATATTCAGCAAGATGCAACGAAGAGTTATTCTCGTGGTTTACTCCCACTAATAATATTTGTCCGTTAAGATCGTAAAGGCGGGAAATAGGAGAATTCTCGCCCATTTCTGCTTCTAATTCGTGATTTTCGGTAATAAATTTAGCTTGCTTACCCCAAGCAGTGAACGATGAAGTAGGATGATTACTCCGAAAGACATTAATCCAATTCCTAAAAGTTTCTACAATACATCCCATTGTTCTACTAGGGGTTATTTTAGCTTCGAAAGCGGGCATCTCTTTTCTTATTATGCCCCACCAACTTTTAGGTACTGGAGGATTTTCCCATTCAGATGGTTCGGAATTCTCACTGGTAAATGTCGGCATTACCAATGTACCCTCTGAAGTTAAAACTTGCGTTAGCGCTTTAATTACGGATACTGGACCTCCAACAGTCCAACCAATTTTACTTAGTGAACTATGCATTATAATAATAGAACCTTTTTCAACACCAAGCGTTTTAAAATCGCGTTTTAAGGAAGTTATAGTGTTAGGGTGTTTTGTTAATTTAACAACATCGCCTTCAGAGATTATTTTCCTTTTATTTTCCATAGCATATTAAATAAGTCAAGGTTTAAAATCTCTTGCAAGGACTTCTAATGAAATAGAAAAATTGTTTTGTTTAAACTTTTCGTAGAATTCACTGGCTTTTTTGATATTAACTTTTGTACTGTCATCAAAATTCTCATTCTCCAAAATTTCTTTTAACCTTTGTATGTCTTCATCAGATTCTATTAACTCTTCCTCTAAATGAAAAAATAAATTCTCATTAATCTTTTTTTTTTCCTTCTTCTTCTCTAACTTCTTTTTACCATTAATCGTGGTCATCGCTATTATAATACCATTTCTCACTTAAATTAATAACGATTTTTTCAAATTATGAAGTAATAATCAAAAAAATAAAAAGAAATAGAATAATTACTGAAGCTTTTCCTTCATCTCAATGTAGTAATCTAAAGAAGTGGGATTCCTTAATGCGCTTCGGTTGGCCACTTCCATACCATGAATGATCTTTGTCACGGCAATTTCGACTTTCTTGTTGTTAAATGTATAAAGAAACTAATATTAAAAAAATAGAATAAAAATTATAAGTATGAATTCTATTCATATTATAGGAAATGGTAGAGAAAATAACTATTAAACTCCCAGCTGACCTTCTTGAGTTAACTGGTCTTAGTTCCGAAAATCTTGAAGAAAAGAGTCTTTAAACATGGATATTAGAAATATATGCAGAGGGTAAGATCACTCTCTCCAAAGCGGCTAATCTTTTGAATATGAAGGTGGATGAATTTCTATCAGAATTTCATAAACGCCATCTGAGACACATTGGAGGACCTGAATCCATAAAAAAGGCTCAAGTAGATTACGATGTAGCTAATGTATAAATATTCAATTTTACTTATTTATTAATAGAAAATAAAGATTAGTGTGGTTTTTTGGAAAAAGAAAAGATGAAGGAATCAACAGAGACAAATCTACAAGAGATCAAAAATCTTCTTATATCAGTGAAAGCTACTAAGGAAAGGAGGCTTGAAAAGCTACTGGATAAAAGAGTTAACCATATTCTTAATTTATCGGAAAATTGGGACGATAACGGAGCTGAAAAATTTAAAAAAGAGACTTTGGAACGCGTATCCAATCTTTTAAAAAAGATCCTTCAAGAGCTCTGGGATCAGATGGTTGATGTACCCTTTCCTTTAATCTCTCCAGTCCCTGATGGAAGTGTCGATATTAATTGGGAAACTGATAAATTTGAACTTCTTATTAATGTTCCAGCGAAAGATAATTTGCTTGTTAATTTATATGGTGAAAGAATGAGCCATCCGGAAGATGAGGTTGAGGTTCGAATTAACTACGACATGGCAACCCAATATGTAATTACTTGGTTAATTAAGGTAAGCTCATAATGTGGTCAGAAGAACCCGAAGAGAATTTTCTTAACTCGCATTTCTTATATCGTGCAGTTCATAGAGGATTATGGCAAAATTGGGAATCCACTGATCGAATTGATCCTATTTTCTTTTATAGTAAGAATGCTGAAGAAGGGTTATCTTTTGATTGGAGTAAGTATTCTTCTCCA
>JAUWHC010000096.1 GCA_030606095.1 Promethearchaeota archaeon
GAAAGCGCCGTCTTATCAAACCATTTTCGGACTTGGCTCTTGGAATTTAACGCAACGGCGCGATTTATCGCAAGTAAAGTTATATATTCCCCGACAGAAAAACCCTGTTTTCGCTTTGAAGTACAACGGTTAATAATCTCAATCAAATCGAGCTCTTTAGAAATGGAATATAGAGCATATACTAAACCAAATGCAAATTCTTTAGGTTTTGGGGGGCTCCTGGATAGTTTTCGCTTTATAACATTAAGATTATCTTCAATTTGATCCTTTCGGCAGAGTTTTACTTCCCAAATTCGAATAGATTTTCCATTTATGCGTTTATTTTGTCCCAGGTAAACATACGTATAAGTTTTATTTTTCCTCTTGACGATTTTTTCAAAAATAAATACCATTATCTTTATATTGTTACTACATATATTTAAATCTTTCCCCTAAAAACACCTATTTTTCGTATTATTACCGGTATTAGTTTTCCACTACATGCGAAATTTAAGCATTTCTCTTTATTCTACTCAGACATTGAAGATACTTAAAAATACGAATTAAATAGCCGGAAAGAAAAAACTACAGCGAATTGTTAAAATTTGTCGATTTATTGCATCATTTTACAAGAATCTAAAAATATTGTGTTAAAGAATGTAAAAACGAATTAATTCTTTAGATGTCCGACAAAATTTATTTAAAAGAAAAAATATAAATTAAATAACTTCTATCTTTGAAAGTCAAGTAAAAGAATTTAAAGTCTCTATAGTAACATCATAGTCGTTTAGCTTCCTATACATAAATGATGATATTCTTTATCTTTTATAAAATTTAATTATGAATCAATAGGAAATGAATTTATTTTTATTTTTTAAATACAAACGCAATCATATGTTCAATTCCGAATTCCTTAGAAGTTTGAATTTCGTGATGGATTTTTAGAGGTTTCATCCCTAACGGAGAAAAAATCGTAAGAATCTCTTCTTCTCTATAAGCACGTGAGTACATTTTTACGCCCATTATTTCAACAATAACTTCTTTGTCCACGTCTTCACCTTCAAACTGGGGTTCATTTAACGACAAGTATAATAAACCATTATTTTTCAGTAATTTGACAATTCGATTTGCTACATCCTTGAATAACTGAGGGCTAAGCAAAAGCATGGAATAGCTTGAGAAAATACCATCAAATTTTTTATCATAGTCTAAATCTGTCATTGATAATTCTTTGAAATTAGCTAGAGGAACATTTTTTTTTGCGATTTTGACCATCTGGGACGAAATATCAACCCCTAATACATTAAAACCCTTTTCTACAAATAATTTAGCGAAAGGTAAGCCAGTTCCAGAACCTAAATCCAAAATGAAACCTTTTTTTGGGAGGTTATTACAAAAAAATTCAACTAATGGATTCAAACTACCATAATTTGCATCGTTGTATTTTTCTGCTGCATTATTCCAAGCTTTTTTGTTTAATGAAATGATGTTTAATTTTTCATCCATACATAGAAATTTAATTTCTACAACAAAATAAAATTAAGCTTCCAATAATTTTTGGAGAATTAAAGGCATAGAATAAATATCCCAATAGTTATGTTCAATAATTTCTTTTACTAATCCCACATACCTTAAAGAATCTTCTAAATACTTTTTATAGCATAATCCAACTAATCCACTTGGTAATTCGTTATCCCTTTTCAGATTTAATAGCTTATCTTCCATGTTTGTTAGCGTGTATTTCTCAAAACATCCTTTATATTTCCTACGGCAATTATGATATAGGTCTATATGGTGAAATTTTGTGTTAGACCTCTCGTAAGGTTCTTCCTCGTTAGCAATCATCGGATTTATGTCAAAAAAATACAGAAAACGATTGGCAATGTAAGGAATGTCAAATGATTTTCCGTTATAGCTAATTAGACATTTAAACTTAGGTAAAATTTTCGTTTTAAAGTGCTCATAAATTGCGATCTCTTCTTCCAAATCTCTTGCGAAAAGTATATGGATTTCAAATTTATCGTTTTTAAAATATCCTAACCCAATCATAATTATTGGGCTATCATACAGTCCTAATGTCTCAATATCGAGAAAAAGGAATTCCTCCTTATCAAAACAAAAAGCAACATCTAAATCGTAAATATACCTATTATTACACAGAAGGTCGTATTTTTTATTTTTAATTAGATCCAAAATATGATGAGCAGATGCGTTGTATTTTAAATTAATTCTCAAATCGTACAGAGATTTTACTCCTTTTTTATTTAGTTGACGCTCTATATTTTCACCAATAAAATAAACCGTCTTTAAGTTATGAAGAAGTTTTCTCCTTGAGAGTGTTAAATTTAAGTTGCATGAAAAATTTTCTTTCCATGTAATTTCCATGAACTGCCCCATGCTATTTCTTACAATAGTGTGATTGCGGAAAAGGTCTTCGATTTTCTTGTCCCTAAATTGATCTGCTAAGTGAGTTATATCAAATGTCTCGAAGTTATAGAAGTAGGTCATTGTCAATAATAAATAAAGATTTTTATTTAATAATTCAAACTCTGAGAATTTATAATAAAACTAAATAAATAAGGAAAAAAAATTTCTAATAATCAATTTTAGGGATATAATCTTCATTTTTTTTGCGTGGAGGCTTGTATTTAAAGAATCTTCGAGATTCGCTATCTTCAAGCACATAATTACTGCCTCCGCCATGGACCATACAATAGGGGTCAAAGAGACCGATTTCATTGGCGTATTGTCTCGTAAAACCCCGACCGCCCATAGTTCTAAAGCAATGAATGGCGCTTTCGAACCCTAGTTCCGTTGTACTAATTTTTAAGCCCATTGTATTGGCTGCCATTAATTTAGAACCCGCTAATTCGGGATGTTCGTCTAATTGCCTTACATATTGTATCATAGCAGAAATTAGTAAATTCAACTCGCGAATTTTTCGAGATATTGGAAATCGTATAACTTGATATTGATGTAATCTATGTTTAAATTGTTTACGCTGGAGGGCGTAGGCATGAGAATAAAGCAATTTTTTCATTGAGTCACCTAAAGCCTCGGCACTTATAACTAAACGCTCTTCTGTTAATTGATGAAACATAATATCTAATCCATGTCCTTTAAGTAAATTTTCTTTTGGAATTTCAGTTCTGTCAAATATCAATCGACTGACAAACGCATCGGTCATGCCATATGTTCTAACCCGAGAACTTCGAAAGTTTTTTAACTTCTGATTTTCTGTATCGACAATAACAGCGGCTAATTGTCCATTATTTAATCTTCCATATAAAATCATGTAATCAGCGATCATACCGTTAGTAATAAAAAGTTTTTTACCTTTTGCTATTATTTTATCGTCGCTTTCTAGTAAAGCTAATTCCATACTAAAAATATCAGACCCCGCGTTAAATTCAGTCATAGCAGAAGCGCCAATTTGACCATCTTTTGCAACAGGAGTTAAAAAATTTTCTTTTTGAGCGTCATTGGAAGCGTAATTCACAGGATTGCAGTAAAGCGTGCCTCCTGCAAGTCGCCCCATCTCTACGCTATAATTTCCAGCAATATATCTCTCGCTATATTCGCTCCACCGGCCACCACATAAAGCATAGGCAATTAAAGCGTTCCTAGTAATCCGCCCTACTTCATAATCTTCTACATTAAGAACTGTGGAATAATATCCTTTATTGGATAACTTTTTCATTATTCCAATAACTATTTCTTTCTTTTTGTCTTGAGTAGGTTCCTCAACAAGATAGTTTAATTCTTCTAATTTCCGTAGTTCTGGATCAAGCTCTTTCTCCATAAATTCATAAAGTTCTGCTAAAAATTCTTTTTCTTGAGCATTGAGCACGGGATTATTCAATAAATCTAATTCGGGTACATATTTCTGGATTTTGATCTTTTCAAACTCTCTGATTCTTGTATCCATAATATCTCAATCATTTTTTTAATTTTTAAACTTTATTTTAGTTCTAATTAATTCTTTTGTGAATAAAATTTAAATTGATCATAATTAGAAATCTTTTAATCGTAGTGAAATTAAAATATCATATCAATTAGATGTTTTAAATCTAATTATAAAAAAAAAATTAATTAAAAAAAATGTGAATAAAAAATGATTAAATTTAGCGATAAACAACTGAAAATCCCTAAAATGTCTAAACCTGTGTACTTAGCTACTGTAGGTATGTCAAAATTCGACCGTGCTTTCCCTGAAACGCGAACGGAGGAACTATGTATCCAAGCGTTAACAGCAGCAGCTGATTTTGTTAATATGACCCCTGCTGAATTGAAAAGTTTCATTCATACTGCTTATTACGGTCATTTTGCGGATCATTTTGGAGATCAATTATTAGGAGAGGCAGTCATTCACGATAGACTTGGTTTAGATCCATTAGGAACCATCGGTGTCAAAACAGGTGGAGCTACGGGAGGATCAACTATGTGGGAAGCAATAAAAACCGTTGCATCGGGGTATAGCGATTGTGCCCTTGCCTTAGGTTGGGAGAGAATGGATGAAGTTCCAACTGACGAAGGTAATCATCTCATTTCTGCAGCTGCAGATAAGGATTGGGAAACACCATTAGGTCATATTTATACTGGTTATTACGCTGTAATGGCTCAAAGATATTGGCAAATATTTGGTAAGGCAGAGGATTCTTTTAGAAAAACTATGGCAGAAATTGCTGTTAAAAACCGTGGTTATGCGAGAATGAATCCTTACGCACATGGGCCAATGAAAATCACCGTTGAAGATGTAATCAATTCTACTGTCATTGCTTATCCCTTACGTGCCTTGGATTGCTGTTTAATGAGCGTGGGGTCTGCTTGTGGCGTTGTTTGCGACGAAAAAACTGCTTATGAAATAACCGATAATCCTCTTCGGATATGGATAGGTGCAGGAAGTCATACACTAAGAGTAGCTGATCGGCGTAATATGGAAATACCACTTTTACCAAATGAAAAGCCAGGACAATACGATAATTTAAGTAAACGATTTCCCGGAGCCGATAGGTATCCTGGATTTAGTAGTTTTTTAGCTGCTCGTGTGGCGGCTTATTATGCCTATAACATGACTGGTGTTGTTGATCCAATTGATGACCTTGATGTTGTAGAACTCCACGATGCTTTCACAATTAGCGATATTCAAACTTATGAGGACATAGGCATTACTCCTTATGGAGACGGGCGTAGTTATATTGAGTCTGGTGAAGCATACCACACAAACCCAATCACTAAAAAACCCGGCAAATTACCTAGCAATTTATGTGGTGGACTAATTGGTTGTATGCATGCTGTTGGAGCAACTGGGCTTATGCAAATTGCAGAAATTGGATACCATATATGGAATCGATGGGACGAAATTCATGAACCAGAAGAAAAATGGAAGGAATTTGGTCGTGAAAAACCAAAAGATTGGTCAAGCCTTCAAGTAAAAGGGGCAAAGAGAGGTTTAGCAATTAGCCATGCTGGTGTGGGCTCTCATGTGACATGTACGATTTTAATGCATCCAAATCACTTAATCAAGGAGGAATAAAAAAAATGCCAAAAACTGAAGAAGAAAAAGGTTTTGTTTCCGTTATTAATGGAAGATACAAACCAAAAGGAAAGTTTCATATCATTGAGGCAAATCAACCGATTTTTAACAAAGATACAGGAAAATTAGCAGGTGTTACAAATCCTAGAGATATGACATATATCCACTCTTATGGTGGTGAAGCTATTTTTTTCGAATCTCTTAGTAAGGGAAAATTGATGGCTACAAGATGCGATAATGATAAATGTGATTTCAAAGGATCGATCCACCTACCTTTCAGGATTTATTGCCCAGATTGCCTACGAAAAATGACTGCAATTGATTTTACTATGAAAGCAAAAAATAGCGCCAGAATACATTCCTTCATTATAACCCATCGATCGGGAGCGTTTAATACTCTCAAATTACCAATCAAATTCATTAACATAGAATTTGATGATGTAGTTACAATTCTAATGAGTTATCTATCGGTAGGAGACCCCGAACTAGAAAAGCGTGTAGTACCCATTTTTAAAACAAAAAATCCCACTTATACAATAATGGATCTCTCATTTGTTCCCGAAGGAACCTCAGAATCGGAATTACCTGAAGGATTTACTTTTTAAGTTTTAAACTTTTCTTTTTTTTTATAAGGTTGCAAGTTGATCTTAGTGAATAACGAGCTTAAGGTTGACGACAAAAATGGGGTGGAGAACAATAAAATCATTAACCCTTTTATTTATGATATTGAAAGATTTTCATTGTATTTTAAGCTGAATAGAAGCCAATTTGTAAGAGCCGACAATGCTATCGTTAAGAATATAATTCAATAAAATGAATAAAGAAAGAGAAACAACAATTTTATCGGAAACAAAGATTAACTTGCAACCTCATATTTTTTTTTAATTCCTTTTAAAATGTTTAATGAGTATAATCTTCTTTTAATAAATGAAAATTATAGTTTTTTGAAATTAAAAGAAAAAAAGTAAAAGAATTTAATCAATTTTTTATTGTTGATAAAGATGTAATATTTTTCTCGCTTCTTCAGGCGTCGCAATTTCTCTCCCAGCTATTTTCGTAACTTTAGCTGCCCATTCTACTTGTTCCCACGAACCTTTAGCTAATGCCCCATCGACTGCACGGATATTATCTTCTAAACCAACTCTTATGTGTCCTCCCATTGCTGCGGCGCACATTCCTGCTTGAAATTGATTTCTTGCTACCCCACACACGCTCCAGCTAGCGTCAGGTGGTTTTAAATTAAGGAAATGTGCTAAATTTTCAAAAGAAAAAGGGACGCCTCCCAAAACTCCAAAAACAAATTGGAAGTGAAGAGGTGGATCCAGAATCACTTTCGCTTGTTTACTAAGATGAAGAATGTTATACATGCCTCCAAAATCATATACTTCGATTTCTGGTTTGACTTGATTTTTTTTCATAGCTTTAGCGAATTTTTGAATCGTATTAAATGAATTCGCGAATATAGCTTTAGCACCAAGTCCAACGGCTCCTGTTTTATGGTCTCCAACAGCAAAGTTCATTGAATTAGAATTTAAAGAAGCAATTGGAGGTTTAAATGTTATAATAGGAGTTATTCTTTGTTTATCAGTTACTATTAAACTGATAGCAGAAGTTAAGTTGATTAGAATATCTGGAGCCTTTTCTTTGATGTTATCTAATACGGCTTTAATTATTTCTAATTCATGCGTTGGATTGCCTTTTTCTGGGTCTCTTGCGTGGATATGCACAATTGCTGCTCCTGCATCGTAACATTTTTTTGCTTCATCCCCAAATTCTTCGGGTGTATATGGAACAGCGGGGTTTTGAGATTTTATCGTCGCTGCACCAGCGAGAGCTGCTGTTATAACTAATTTCTTTGATAAATCTTCTGACATTTTATATACCTATTTTTATTTCGTATTTTATTAAATTTATAAATTCTTTCTTATTTTTTTAATTCTTCGTAAAAATATATGATAAAAAAAAAATAATGATTTAGAATTAAACTTGAGTTTAAATTCAACCTAATCCTTATAATGTCACATGTTCTTGCTTTAGATGAAATATTTTTCTTGCTTCTTCACCTTGTGCTATTTCTCTCCCTGCTATTTTCGCAACTTTAGCTGCCCATTCTACTTGTTCCCACGAGCCTTTAGTTAATTCACCTGAAATGACACGAATATTGTCCTCTAAACCGACACGAATGTGACCGCCCCATGCTGCAGCACACAATCCAGCTTGAAATTGTTGTTTAGAAACACCACAAACACTCCATGTAGCATCCAGAGGCTTTAGATCGAGCTGTAAAGCGAGGTTCCTTGGTGTGAATGGAATTCCTCCAAGCACGCCCCATACAAACTGGAAATGAAGTGGTTGGGTGAAGTTGCCTTCTTGTTTATTTAGGAAAAGCATATTATACAGACCTCCTAAGTCGTAAATTTCCATTTCCGGTTTAGTTCCAGCTTTTTTCATCTCTTTCGAAAATTTCGAAATAGTTTTAAATGTATTTGCGAAGATATTTCCTGCTCCCATACCAACTTTTCCTGTTCTGTAATCACCAACTGCAAAATTCATGGACGCAGTATTTAACGAAGCTAAAGGTGGTTTGAAAGTTTGAACTGGCGCTATTC
>JAUWHC010000062.1 GCA_030606095.1 Promethearchaeota archaeon
TGATTACCGTTGGCTTTTAGTTAGAGTTTCAGGATATAACGCATATTTCACGAAATTAAATAAGAATATGCAATTAGAATTTATTGAGCGGCATGAATATAAATCAAGATAAACCTAATGAAAGATATTTTTTTTATTCATTTTATCTAACTTTTTAATTTTTTTATCACTACTTTTATTGACGATATTATAATCTCAACAATGACAGATAAAACACTATTAGTAGATATTAAAAGGAACGCTTTAGATGATGGTCCGGGAATAAGAATATTACTATTTTTTAAAGGATGCCCTCTTTCTTGTGTATGGTGCCAAAATCCTGAAGCAAAATCCCCATTTAAAGAAATTTCTTTTAATAAAGATAGCTGTAGTGAATGTGGAACATGTTTAAAAGTTTGTAATCAATATGCTATAGATTTTTCAAATAAATATCGAATAGATCGCTCTTTATGTAATCTTTGTGGTAAATGCATTGAAGTATGCCCAAATTATGCCTTAGAATTTGTAGGACAAGAATATAGCATAAAAGAATTACTTGAAATTATATTAAAAGATAGAATTTTTTATAAAAATTCAGGTGGAGGGGTTACTTTTTCTGGTGGAGAACCGCTTTATCATATGGATTACATGAATGAATTAGTAAAAGAACTCAAAAAAGAAAATATTCACATATGTTTGGAGACCTGTGGATATTATAATCGTGAAAAATTTTATGAAATTATTTTACCTTATATCGACCTTATTTATTTTGATTTGAAAATTTACGATCCAGAATTACATGCTAGATATTGTAAAGTTTCAAACGAGAGGATATTAGAAAATTTTGAAGATATCATTAAAAACAAATCAATGGAAATATTACCAAGGATTCCTCTTATTCCTAATATAACAGATACAGATGAAAATTTGAGTAACTTAGCTAATTATTTAAAATCCTTAAATGCAAAAAAAATAGGATTATTGCCTTATAATCCACTCTGGCTCGCTAAACCAGAAAAGATAGGAATCAAACCATCTTATGACTATTCTGAATGGTTAGATAATAAAGATAAGGAGAGGATTAAATCAATTTTTTCTGATTTTGAATTTAACGATTTTTAAATAAGTATTATAATTTATTTTCTCTAATTTTTATATTATCAAAATAACTTTTACATAACATTTAAATAGATAAATCTCTATATATAACACAGGTATATCTTTTATTATTAGAAAAAATGTATGTATAACAATTATTTTTTAAAAAAAGGTGATATTGTATGACTACTATTGCAGAAAAATTAATAAAAGAACTAAAAACAAAAGCTTTAACAATTCTTCAATTAAGTGAAATAACAGGGATTGAAGAGCCTAAAATAAGGACTACAATTAATAGATTAAAAGAAAAAACCATAGTACAAGAGACGGGAATGTTTTTAGACAGATATAAAATATACAAACTTTCAGACAAATTGTTTAACGCATCTTTCATAATGAGAATGATAAAGAAACTTGATGGTGTAAAAGCTGTCATTCTTATAAGTAATGTTGATGGTGCACCAATAAGTAGTATACTTCCGGAAGGAGCTAATGAATCTCGTTATACAGCAATGACTATAGCTATGTATAATTTGATGGTAAGAGCCTGTAAAGACATTAATAAAGGAAAATTTAAATTTTGTCATATTGATGGAGAAGATGGAAAACTTCTTATCATTTCCTTTAATATAGGGTTAATTTTATCGATATCATTCGATTCAACAGTTGATAATGACCTGATGTTTACATCCTATATGAAAATTTTTGATATGATAGGTCTTTCTTTATCTGATTTAATTCAATAGAGTTTTATTAGATAATTAAGCTAGTTTTCAAGTTCAGAATGCTTAACTAAAAAGGAAGGAAAAAAAAAAGAGATTAAAGAGATATTTTCAGATTTTAAATTTAAAGATTTTTAAATCGGTTTACCTTGAGCATCCCACTTTCTAATTTGGTAATACTTTTCTAATAATCCTTCTAATGGAGGGATATTTCGTTTACTTCCACCTTTTTCAAGGGGGGTATAAAATCTCTTCCCAAAATTATCATCTGCTTTAGTGATCCCACATTTAACATTAAAGATTCTTTTCATTTTAACGATCTTTTGTCCTGCTTTCATGAAATCATCAACTGTATATGCTCTTCCGGTAATTCCATTAAGACCATTTATCCAAGGTGTGAGTTTGTGGATGAACCAGAATCCAAATATACATCCACCACAGGCGGAATACGCCTCACTTGCATCCTGAATCTTAATTACAGCTTCAGCAACATCATCCCCCGTTCCAAAACGATCTACTTGTTCGGTTAAACCGATTTCTTCTTTTTGATTCATATAGGAAGATAAATGCATCGGTTCATAACAATGATATGCACCTCGAGGTGTTGTTGCATAATCTAATGCTGTTAGATTATTTGCTCGTGGTTCATGAGCTGGTACCTCGAGTCCTTTACCATGCATAGAGAGCTCTTCTGGTAATCCCTTTACATTACAAAAAGATCTCACTCCTTCAGCTAAATCATCACCAATTCCTTCTCGATAAGCGATTTTAGTGAAGAGTTTTTCTATTGGTCCAATAGCACCCCAAATATTTTCCTCAGTAAATCCAAATTCATCTAAATTAACATCAATTAGCTTTCTTTCAATAGATTCAAGAAAACATCCTATTACTGCCCCAAGACTAATTGAGTCCAGACCAAGATCATTGACTATTAAATTCCATTTGATTAACGCTTCTAAGTCGTTAACCAATAAATTAGAACCTAACATACTTAGAGTTTCATATTCTGGGCGAGTTACCCATTCTCCCTCATATTCCACGAATCCCCTGCAAGCAGTTGGACAATTAAAACAGCCATGCTTTTTAACTTCTCCTCTTGCTTTTATTGCTTTTGCTCCAATTTTTTTAATCCCAATCCATCTTCCCTCTGTATAGTTCTTAATTATGACATCTCCTACACTATACATGGAATCTATGTGGACTGGTGTACCTGAATCTGCTATTACCATTCCTAATGCGGATTTCTTTAATAATTCTCTAAGTTCTTTAGCTGCATTATTCACTTTATCTTTATCTTGAACGGGAACTTTACCCGTGCTATGAACTGCAATAGCTTTTAAGTTCTTGCTACCCATTACAGCTCCCATTCCGCAACGTCCAGCTGCGTGATGCTTATCATTGATTATACACGCATATTTGACTAAATTTTCTCCAGCAGGGCCAATAGTAGCTACTATTATTTTATCGTTTCCAAGCAACTCTTTTATTTTTTCATCCGTTTCTTGAGTTCCTTTTCCCCACAATTCAGAAGCGTCTTTTATTTCTACTACTCCGTCATTTATCCATAGATAAACTGGACTTTGACTTTTACCCTTAATGATTACCAGATCATAACCCGTAGATTTAAGTGTCTTACCAAAAAACCCCCCTGAAGATGCTTCCCCGAGAATTTTGGTTAACGGGGATTTAGCTGTAATAAAGAACCTACCACAGAAAGGAATGGCTGTGCCGCAAAATGGTCCAACTGAGAAGATTAAAAGATTATTCCCATCAAACGGATCAATTTCGGGGTCTACTTCTCGCGTGAAGATCGCAGTTGCTAAACCCATTCCTCCGATTAAATTCATTTCATCTTCATCTGTGTAATCTTCATAGTCAATGTTTTTCGTTTCTAAATCTATTCTTAAAATTTTTGCGATTTTTAACACCAATTTTTACTTTAATTGTTATTAGTTCTGTTTACATGTTATTTATAGGTTTTCTTCGTAATTATAATAATAGTCATAAAATAAATGTAAATACTTAGAAATAAATAGAATTGAGAACCTTATCTAATAAAGTCAGATTGAGATTTAAATTAAATTAAATAGTTTAATAACCATGTTAAATAACCCTAAGTTTTCTGTACTTGATGGTCATATCGATACGATTAAAAAAAGCTCAAGAGACAAACGCGACTTCTCAGTCCGTTCTGGGATTGGTCATTATGATTTACCTCGTATGGAAGAAGGAAATGTACAATCTGCAATTTTTGCAATCTATCCAGCTTCGTCTACGAATCGCATTCTAAAAGGTCTTGACTTATGGTTTAAATTTGTCTTTAATCCTCTTAATGGATTAATGCAAATTAAAAGAATAGATGATTTCGCTAAAATACAAATATCGGGTAAAAGGGGAGCTATCCTACACTTTGAGGGTGCTGGAGGAATCGATAAATCTTTTCGCCTTTTAAGGATTGCGTATCGTCTTGGGTTGCGAACAATGGGTTTAAGCTGGTCAAATGTTAATAAATTTGCTACGGGAGTGATGTTTAACGATCCTCAAAAAGAAACTGGTTTAACCAAAGAAGGAATAAAATTAGTTGCTGAAGCTCAGTCTTTAGGTATAACCATTGATGTTTCTCATTTAAACGAACCTTCATTTTGGGATGTTTTTGAAGTTACAGAAAAACCTATTTTTGCCTCCCACTCTAATGTTCGTGCCATTGTTAATCATCCAAGGAATTTAACTGATGAGCAAATAAAAGCAATTCATGAAAAGCATGGAACCATAGGAATTAATTTTGCGATGGGTTTTCTAAATGCTAAAGAACCAGGTATGTATAATTATAACCTTAATTTTGATTCAATTAAAAATCATATTGACCATCTCGTTGAAATTGCTAGTATCGATATAGTAGCCATAGGCTCAGATTTTGATGGGGCTGCTACACCAACTTGTGTTAAAGATTGCTCTATGTTTCCCCGATTGTGGGATTATCTTCTTAAAAATGGGTATAGTAAACAAGATATTGAAAAGATATCTCACGATAATTTATTAAAAGTTTTTAAAAAAACATGGAAATAGGTTTTTATCTATTAAAGAAAAAAAAAAAAGATTTGTTTATTTTGAATTTATTCTGGTGGCTTGAGCCCTAGAACATCCATTGCTTCGACAATTGATGACATGACTTCGACCTGATATTTATAGCCCTCAATACCATTTGCGATAAAAAGTAGGGTTTTATTTAGTTGGGCAATAAATGCTTTAAGTTTCCCTTCTTTAATTTCAGACGCGCTTACTACTTTGTATCCTTCTTTGGTTGCAGCGACAGCATTATTTAGGAGGTCTTTAGAAAGAGACCTATCTCCTGGAAATTTTTTCGAAGCTTCAATGAACAGTTTCCCTGCCTCAGAGACTTTAGCATGGGGAATCCATACTGTAGTCATAACTATTACCATTTATATCACTTTAAATAATTAATATTTTATTAGATTCGCATCATTTTTTGACAAAAATGACAATCTATATATGTTAATCATATATATAAAAATATTACTGAAATCTAATTCTTTGCTGGTGACGCGTAACAATAAGCACAATTGTGTTTGCAACGAAATATTCCAGTATATCCACCGATATCTTTAGATTTAAAACACCCGCAGCCTTTTCTTTGTCCTGTATCTTTTACTTTTGAAATTTTTTCCCCTATAATTTGCTCGATTTTATTAGCGTCAACGCAGTGAGCTTGTTCTATGCTATTTATTTCAAGTAAATCGGGTTGGCAACATGCTTTCATCTCCATTTCATATTTGTTGCAAATCTCTAATAATTTGTTGAGAATTTCTCTCTTTTTTTTAAAGGTAGGATCAATGGGGATGAATCCTCTTGCTTTCATTCGATTGTTTACTTTTGTATAAATTGTAGCGAAGGAAAATATCATTTCTTTCAGCCCAAGTGCAGAAACATTTTCTATAATATATTCAAATCTATCTAGATTACTTCTTATTCCATTTTCATTTTGTTTTTTGTATAGAATGATAGGATCGAATCTAAAACTTACAGCGTTGGAACCAAACTCATTGATCAACCATTTTAATTGGTCAAATCTCTCTTCTAAGGAGATATCCAGATTTTGCTCTAATTCAGAAGGTGAATTAATCGTAAACTGAAAGTAATGTCCCCTATAAGATTTAAAAACTTGAGTGTTTCTTTCGTAGTTTTTGATCCATCCGTCAAAATTTTTACTCCACCACACCCAACATCTTACATCCTCGGGTTTCAACGAAACTCGAGACACTTGTTTTCGATTAAATGGATTAACCACATCCACATAACCGATCTGGATTCTATCGATTACCCAATCCATTAAAAAAGCGGGAATATCTGTTCTGCGAGAACAAGAAATTATTGGAGATTTTACAATTTTCATTAAATCATTTGAATTTTTAACCATTGTATCCTTAACTTTTCTGAATTATATTAATACTCCAACCAGATAGGACAAAGTTCCTATTTGTATTATTACAAAAATAAGTTTTCTTAACATTAAGGTATTTTCTTTTAATTGATTTTTTAATAATGAAATTGATAGAAAAACATAAGAAATTACAGGTATTAGAATAAGTAATTTTTTATAAATTAGGCGCTATTCTCCCGATAGATATAATATCATTGCTGAAACGAATAAATCCTTTATCTCGCTCATATGTAATTGTTCATCTATGCTCTGCAAACCATCAAGTGAAACTTTGAACTTTCTGAGGAGTAATTCATCAAAAATCATTAAATGAGGATTTGAAAAAACCGTGCTGTTTTTTGTTTCTTTTCGTAGTAATTTTCTAAATTCAGGTTCTAACCAGATTTTAAAAGGACCAGGGCTATGTTCTGCTTTATGTTTTATGTTGAATTTATTTTTAAGATTAATAATAACGTCAAAGACAGTTTTGCATATTAGTTTCAAATATTTTTCATTCTCTTTGTAGAAATAGTGAATTGGGACCGGTAGGCGCATATGTAATAGTAATCCTTGACCCTTCCGAAAGTTTATATGACCGTAGCCAAAAATTACTTTATGGAACCCATGCTTTATAAATAGTTCATTTATAGTCTCAATGATATCTGGTAAGTTTTTTGGTTCGCTTAAGATATCTTCAAATCCTGGAAATGCGATATAATCGGTAGATTTGTCTTTGGTTTGGACTAATAAGGCAAAAGAAGAACGTTCTTGAAGATAATCTTGAAATTCTTCTTCGGTTAATATTTCCCAAGAGCATTCAGCTTGCTGTTTCATTATATCAATAAATTTATCAACAATATTCTTAGATCCTTCAATAAGGGCTGCCCATTTCACCTTTTTATTCTTTTTACTTTCTCCCCCAAGTTCGCTAAACTTTCCAGGAAGGTTTTCATCTGAAATTACAAATTCACTAACTAAAGGAAAAATCTTAGAATCTAATACTGATTGCAAACCCTTAAACGCTAAATTCAAATTAGATCCATACATAATAGATTGTTTTAAATTAGTTTCAGGACGATATAATTGAAATTCAGCGCTCAATATTACGCCAAAATAACCATTTCCACCAATAATTTTTAAAAAGAACGGATCATTTCTGTCAACTTCAGCTATTTCTCCATCTGGCTTCATAATCCGAATAATTTTTATCCAATTTTCGACAGAACCTAATTTTCCTGAGGTAATTCCACTTGCGTTCGAAGCAATTAACCCCCCTACTCTCACAGGTAGCTTTAAAGCACTCGCTGGTTGAACGGGAAAGATCAACTTATTATTACTTCTAAGTAGTGTGTATTTAATTAGATCTGATACCAAAACATTTTGATTTACCCGAATAGTATCATTTTTAAAATCAAAATGCATTGGTTCTTTATAGGATTGAAAATCAACCATATCAACAATAATACCAAAATTTCCATAACTTCCGGAAAGGCCCGTCTTTCCTCCAGCAAACGTAATGGGAATCTTAAATTTCTGAGAATTTTTTATTATAACTCGTAGTTGTGTCTCTATCTTAGGTCTAAACAGAATGTAAGGTCTTATGTGCAGGTGTGAAGTATCTCGAATAACGCTTGCTTGTATTGGATCTCCAACAAGCATTACTAACCCCGAGTGAATGGATTGATAATAATTTTTACTTTTTGATATTTTGGAGACCATTATAGAACTTAATTTAATAAAGCCATCTCTTTCCATATTATTTAGAAACTTCTCCCAAGGTAGTTTATCTTGAAGGTCTTTGATCAAAGATTTTTTTTCCATATTATGTCAAATCTCTATTTAATTTCCTCGATGTGAGCTTGCCTTTTTCCTAAAATAAAGGAACTTATTAAGATTAGAATACTTGCTATCATAAAAAATATTATCGAAAAGATACTTGGTGGAATCTTAAAAAAAATTAAAAAATAGACAATTGCAGGAGTAATCTGTTGTGGTACATTTTGAATAGGGACTAAATTACTTGCTTGCCCATGGTGTAATGCTTCTGCCATTTTAGTAACAGCAAAAATGTTCGTAAGAACAAGCACAAATGATGATACTATGAATAAAATCAATTCTCCGAGATTAATTGTACCACTAAATATGTGTGTTATTACAGCTATTAATGGACTTATCCAAAAGTTCGAGAGTGAAAACATCAAACCAGATATTAGTGCAAACAATATACCTCTGATGTTTTCATAATTTTTTTGGAATATTTGAAAGACTATTGCAAGAAAAACTAAGACACATGTGTAAATCGCCATTCTTATAATGAATTCTAAATTCAATAAGTTAATTTTGGAAATCTCAATTGAGAGTTCACTTAATCCAATTAAGGTTATGGCAAAAAACATCATTGCAATTGCTATTATTTCTAAAGTAGTTAGTTTCTCCCCAATTATTTTAGTGGAACCTAATACTAAAATTACCAATCCAGAAGCTATTAAGCCAGGAATTAATACTGGTCCGATTAAAACCTGAGCTATCATAAAAAATATTGTACCTACACCAAATCGTAAAAAAAGTGCAAATAACCACAGCGGAGTTCTTACTAAATTCTTCATTAATTTAACATCAGGAGGTATTTTGTTTATAATAGACTTTTCAATTAGTAAACCAGTATAATGTGAAACCCCAGAAAATATTGCCAGCAAAACTCCTAACCAATATGCTTCCATTTTTATTAAACCTTAATAATTAAAGTAATATATTACGGATAAGTGATTTTAATTTGTCTTTCAATATTAATAGAGAATTAGTAAAAGATTCATAATGCTAGATCTAATATTCCTTTAAAATACTAATTTAATTTTTTAAACCTTGTAATATTTAATATTAATATGATCCCGTCTATTGAATGGACACATGACAATAAAGTGAAAATGATCGATCAAACTCTTTTACCCCATAAACTTGAGTTTTTAGAGTTTGAGGATTATAGAAACGTGGCAAATGCCATTAAAATTATGAACATTAGAGGCGCTCCCGCTATTGGAGTAGCTGCAGCAATGGGTATGGCGTTAGCCACAATAGAATATAAAGCGCTTCCTAAAGAGACATTCCTTAAAAAAATGGAGGAAGCTGCGGACACTATTCGCAATACAAGACCTACCGCTTCTAACTTGTTTTGGGCAGTAAATAGAATTGGGGATTTATTAAGTTCTTTTCCTGATAACCCTTCAAATATTTCGGAACTTGTAGTCGAAGAAGCTAAATTAATGGCTCAAGAAGACATTAATGTTAATAAAAATATTGGTAAAAACGGTGATACTTTATTAGAAGATGGCGATGTTGTTTTAACTCATTGCAATGCGGGTTCTTTGGCTACGGTTCAATATGGTACGGCATTAGCACCTATTAGAACTGCAATCGAAAATGGTAAAGAAATTAGCGTGATTGCCGATGAAACGAGACCAAGATTACAAGGAGCTAGATTAACGGCTTATGAACTTCAATATGATAAAATCCCTGTAAAAGTAATTTCTGATACATCTTCAGGTCTATTGATGAGACTTGGAAAAATAGATAAGGTAATTGTAGGAACAGATAGAGTAACTTCAGACGCAGTTTTTAATAAAATTGGAACGTATTTGGTCGCTTTAGCTGCGTATGATAATAAAGTGCCTTTTTATGTTGCGGCTCCAACTTCCACATTATCTCTGCA
>JAUWHC010000316.1 GCA_030606095.1 Promethearchaeota archaeon
CTTTGAGATGGAAACTTCTATGACTTATCCGAATAATCCAGCAAACTTCGAAATAACTCTTCAAAATTTCGATACTAACTTCTCTGCGCCTGGTTTGGATGTTAAAGTTAACCTATCTGTATATAGCTTAACTACTAATAACGTCGATTATAACTTAATCCTACCTCCCGGATATCCAATTGGAAGCACTACATTTATAGACGGCGACTATACACGAGAAAACTTTACAATAATAGATACTACATTGTATTTTGGTCAAGGATTAGTCCTAAATGGATTATTAAACACTACGAAAGGAGGAGTAATAATCTACTTTGAATGGACTTTGATTGTCGATACTGTTATTATCTACGAATCTCAAGAAAATTTAATATTAGTATTTTAATATTTTTTTTTTAATTCTTTTTCTTTTGAAAATAATGTAACTTGAAATAGCAAATAAAAATTAGAAGAAGAAACTTTATAAAGTCGTTAAAAATTGCTCTACTTCGTCCTTCGAGCACTCGTGATATTTTTTATCTTCAGCCTTAATATAAACAAGTCTGATGTTCTCTTTGGTGGGGGTTTCATCAATAGATTCTTTAAGCGTATTAAGCGCTAATTTTATGATCTCGTCGAAAGACAAACCTTCCTTATAGTTCTCTTTTAAATACTCTCTTGCAGTTGCTTCACCACTTCCTAGAGCATAAGCTTTAAATGCCCGATAAATCCCGCTTGGAGATGTAGTGTAAATTTGAGTGCCTTTTGCATCTATGGCAACGAAGAAAAGAGCACAACCGAACGGTCTTATCCCTCCATATTGGGTGTACTGCTGCTTTATATCTGCTAAGGATTTTACAAGCATATTTAACCTTACAGGCTCGTCATATGTTAAGCGAAAAGATTGTGCTTGAACTCGAGCGTAGTTAATTAAAGTCCTAGAATCTGCATGCAAACCAGCAATTGCAACGCCAATGTGCTCGTCAACTTGAAATAATTTATCAATGGAATCAGCATCCATTAAATTTGAAGGAATTTTAATTTGAGCCGCTAAACAAACAGCCTCTTTTGATTTTACAGCCACAGCTAAAGTACCTCGCCTTATAGCTTCTAATGCATACTCTACTTGGAATAATCTTCCTTCGGGCGAAAACACCGTAAGAGCCCTGTCATATTTTACCTGTCCTCCGCCAAACATGATTAAATTATCAATTTCCTTAACTTGATTTGAGAAATTTATAAAGTTATAAATTGTTATTAGTTAAAAATTAAATAAGCAATTTTAATTTATTGTTTATACATTAAAAACTAAATTTTTCCCGAGGATTTAAGGATTTCTAAAGTTAAAAGCTTAAACACGTCATCTACTGAATCACCATGTTTAGCACTGGTTTCAAAATATTTAAATGAGTGTAATTCACTCTTGAAGGCTTCCCCCTCTTGTTCTGATACTTCTCTTTTCCCCTCTTTCGCTAAATCGAGTTTATTTCCTACTAAAAGATTTGCTTTTTGCCCAATTACTTTTTCAACTTCATTCTGCCACTCTATTAAATCGGCAAATGATGAGCGTCTAGTCAAATCATACACGTAAATTATGCCCGATGCACCTCGATAAAATGGTGGACGGACGAAGGAGAAATGTTTTTGTCCAGCAAGGTCCCATAGTTGAAGTTTTACTTGAAATTGTGGATACTCAGCTAATTCTACAGTCTTCGTACTGAAATTTGAGCCTATAGTCATTAGGTAATTGTCTCTAAACGCATTTTCGCAGTACCTAAGAACCATGGATGTCTTCCCAACGCCCCCATTACCAACAACGCAAATTTTATAGATGAATGACTTCTGAAATTTAGAATATGTAGCAGACATGGAGATTCAATAATTAATATAGTTATAATAATATATTATATTCAATAAATAAAAATAATCATATTAAATATTTGGTCTATTTTTAAAAAATACAAAATAAATTTGGAGAATTTCTTAAATGAATGATTTGAAGGCAAAAATTCAAAAATTTGCTCAACTTATCCTTGATGCTAACAACATCGTAGTATTAACAGGGGCGGGTATGAGCACAGAGAGCGGAATTGCGGACTTCAGAAGCCCAGGCACTGGTTTGTGGGAAAAAGTGAATCCCGATGAGTTTGCGAGCATCCATTCGTATGTGTCTGATACAAAAAAGAATCTAGATTTTATGCTTGAGATGGGAGTGAACATATTTAAAGCAAGACCTAACAAGGGTCATAAAATGTTAACTAAACTCCAAAAGCTTGGCAAATTAAAAGGAATTCTTACTCAAAATATTGACGGTCTTCACCAAAAGGCCCATAGTAAAAATATTGTGGAGTTACATGGGACAGCTCACGAAGCAATTTGTATGGGGTGTAATAAAATCTATCCCATTACAACGATGATAAATCAAGTTATGAAGGGTGAGAATCAACCTTTATGCGAAGTATGTAATGGACTATTGAAACCAAACGCGATTTTTTTTGGAGAACCTTTGCGTTCAGAAATATTGAGTCAAGCAGACGACATGATTAATGATTGCGATTTATTAATTGTTCTTGGAAGCTCTTTATTAGTATATCCCGTGGCATTTCATCCTAGAAAAGCACTTTCTTTGGGTGCTAAAATCGCAATTATTAACATTCAAGAAACGGATGTAGATTCAGCAGCGGAAGTTGTAATTCACGAAAAAATCGGCGATGTATTCCCACTTATTGTTGAAATCGTTGAAGGGGTAATAAATCAGAATAATTAACATTTTATAGGTGATGAAACTCATATTCTCTAATTTATGTTAATAAAATAAAAAGGCAAAAAAAAAAAATAGAAATTAATTATTACTTACGGAGAGCTTTCTTATCGACCTTACCAACAGAAGTTAGTGGTAGTTCTGTAGTAAATTCGATTACTTTAGGGACTTCGTAAGGCGAACACATTTCCTTAGCAAATTTTGTTATATCCTCTTTCAATGCGTCTTCGTTTCCATCAAATTCATAACTCGGATCAATCTGGATGTACGCTTTAACAATTTCAGATCCAGGACGATCGGGATTGGGCAAACCAATTGTAGCTATCGTTCCAATAGCTGGATGTTTAATCAAAGTGCTTTCCAATTTAGCTGAAAATACTTTAAATCCTCCAACAATTATCATGTCTTTTGTACGATCGACTATTCGAATATACCCGTCTTCGTCCATAATTCCTACATCGCCAGTATGCATGTATCCGTCTTTATCAATCGCGTTTTTCGTCTCTTCGGGCTTGTTATAATATCCTTGCATTACTAACGGTCCTTTTAAACATATTTCTCCAGGTTCGCCTAAGGGGACTTCTTTATCAGTTTCAGGGTCCACGATTTTGAGATCTACGTTTAAAAATGGTATACCAATAGTGCCTAATTTTTTTAACCCTAACGAAGGATTCATTGTCGATACGGGAGATGTCTCCGTCATACCGTAGAGTTCTAATAATTTTCCTTTTCCAATAATGCTTTCTAATTCTTCTTGAGATTCCTTTGGAAATGGAGCTGCAGCAGAAATACACGTTCCTAATTCTGAATGATCGAGCTCTTTAAATTTTGGATTATTTATTAAAAGTTGATATAAAGAGGGTACATTAACTAAGTTTGTTGGACGATATTTTTCCATGGCTTTAATCATATGGTTAGTATCACGAGGGTTAGGAATCAATATTTGGCTAAACCCCGAAGCTACAGCTGCTTCAGTAACGGTTAATCCCGCAATATGAAACATTGGAAAGCCTGAGCACAACATACCTTCTCCCCTTTTCCATTGAAGCCAAGATATAATGCATTTTTGGTTTGAAACGCAATTTCTATGACTTAGCATCGCTCCTTTTGGTGGTCCCGTAGTCCCTCCTGTGTATTGAATCCATCCAATATCATCAGGAGTTA
>JAUWHC010000342.1 GCA_030606095.1 Promethearchaeota archaeon
ATATTAAATATCAAATATTTATATTAAATTTCTGTATTAATTTTTTGAAACTTTATTAAAATTAGTATAATAAGCGAAGATGTTCAAGGCAAAAATTATATGGTTTTTTATAAATTATCAGAGTAACATATAAAAAAAATACCTTTTATAGATAATATGATGAGTTCTCAACAAAAACAATACAAACTTGGAATCTTATATGGTCCAGATCCAGATACTGTAATGTTAGCACAAAAATTCGTTGGAAATCTAATAAACGACGACGAATTTTGTAAAGCATGTGAATTACTCGAAAAAGATGTCAAATGCGATAAGTGTAGAGAGTATTTAGGTAATTTCTCTAGTTCAATTTACTTTTACGACCTCATAGGAGAAAATGTACCCGATTTTATTGAAGATCCTGAAGAATATTTACCGAAAACCTTGCCTCAAGTAGATTTTTTATTAGTGATTGGGATTCATCAAGATTTACTCTCCGGATTACCAGAATATTTAAAGGATGCGAATATTAAAGCGGTAATTGTCCCTATTGAAAACCCAAAGTGGGTCCAACCGGGTTTACAGGTGCAGGTATTAGAAGACTTTGAAAGATTGGGAATTCAAGCAGCGTTTCCAAAACCTTTTTGTGCAATGAGTAAAGAACTGAACGAATACAACAAAGTAGGGTTTAATCTCACTAAAAACCACGATAATATTATTGAATTTATTGATTATTACAAAATAGGAGAACCCATTGTTTCATTCATTTTGAGCGACGATGGAAAATCAATTTTGGATACATGCGTTTTACAAAGCGCACCATGCGGCTCTACATTCTACATCCTTCAACAATTGAAAGCTAAATATATAGATGACGATGAACTATGTTTAAACGAAAGAATTAGTAAAGCTCATCATTCTTATCCTTGTAATGCTTCAATGGATCAAGATTTAATATTAAAGGATTCAATACTCCATGTAGGTGGAATTCTCGTAAGAGACGCGGTTAGAAACGAATTGGGACTTAAAGAACATGAAGGTCGTAAAATGGCATATGTCGCCCCTTAATTTTAACCATTATTAAATATTTTTAAAACATAATTCAAGCTTCGTAATACTATTTAATATAGCAATTTATAATTTATAAAAAGAAAAAGAACTAGAGTTTTGACCTATAAAATTAGAAGTTAAAATTAAATCTGCTAATCTTTTAATAGTTTAACAGTTAAAACTAATGTATTCACATTTTTAACTGAAGTTAGAACCTTTTTATTATATAATATGAACCTTTTTAGGCATACCTAAATTCATAAATTATAATGAGTCATATAACTCAATGTACAAAGACGCTGTGTCTCGACGAAGGTTCTGAAGTAGAAAAAGAATCTTTTTTTGAAAAAAAGTTTTGGTATTTCATAATTCCATCATTAATCTTGCTTGGATTATCTATCACTTTAGAACTTCTAACTTACTCTGTTTTATTAAGTCATGTTTTGGCTATTGCTTCAATTCTACTCTCAGGTTATGGAATATTAAAAGAAGCTATAGAAGATATCTTATTTAAAAGGATTACAGCTAATATCCTAATGATAGTCGCTGGTATTGCTTCATTCTTTATATTGCACGGTCAGGAAGGAGCTATGGCGATTTTACTATATGCAATAGCTGAATATTTAGAGGAATTAACGACAGAAAAATCTAGAAATGCAATTAAAGAATTACTTGAATTAGCTCCAGATGACGCTCTATTAAAGATTGAAGATAGCTACGAGAAAGTACCGACTGAAACTGTAAAGATCGGTGAAATAATCGGTATTAAACCAGGAATGAAAGCCCCTCTAGATGGAATAATCGTAAAAGGGAAATCTTATTTCGATGAAAGTGCAATAACAGGCGAATCTTTACCTATTTTCAAAGAAGAAAACGATGAAATCTTTGCCGCGAGTATTAACAACGATAGTTTTGTGGATATAAAAGTAATAAGAGAGAGTTTAAACACAGTTGTGGCTAAAATAGCCGAAAGTATTAAATTAGCTCAACAAAACAAAAGCGATAGCGAACGATTTATTGAAAAATTTGCTAAATATTATACGCCAATTATATTGATTAGCGCGCTCCTTGTTATGATTATACCCACGGTCGTATTTAGCTTAGATTTTAACGTGTGGTTTTATCGAGGTTTAATTTTATTAGTAGTTTCTTGTCCTTGTGCTCTCACATTGTCAACTCCTTTAGCTAATATTGCCGCACTCACAAGATTGGCAAAGGAAGGAATACTGGTTAAAGGAAACAAATTTATTGAAATAGCGAAAAATATAGAGTTAATCGCGTTTGATAAGACCGGAACTCTTACGGAAGGAAATTTAAAAGTTTTTAATATTATTAGTTTTTCCAACAATAACCAAGAGGTTATTAAAATAGCTGCTAGCTTAGAGATTCTTTCAGAGCACCCAATTGGAAAAGCTATCGTTTATCAAGCGAAACAAATGCAATTACCGTTATATACTGTGGATGATTCTAAGATTACGAAAGGCAAAGGTATTACAGGAATAATTCAAGGGGAAAAATACTATATAGGAAGTAAGAATTACCTTGAAGAATTAAAATTTGACCTTCCTGATGATATCTTTAAAGAAACCGAATTATCTGGAACTATTCCTATATTACTTGGAAACAATAAAACAATTATGGGTATAATTACAATCAGAGATGTGTTAAGAGTTTCAGCACCTCTCTTAGTCAACGGTTTGAAAAAACGAGGTTTTAAATCAGTTCTCATCTCGGGGGATAATCAGCTAGTATGTAACACAATAGGGAAATGCTTAGATATAGATTCTTACCACGGTGAATTGTTACCTAACCAAAAATTAGAGGAAATTGAAAGTTTTAAAAAGAAATTTAAAGGAGTGGCTATGGTTGGTGACGGAATAAACGATGCTCCTGCCTTAGCGTTATCAGATTTAGGAATTGCGATCGGTGCTTCGGCAACGGATCTAACTTTAGAAACAGCGGATGTTGTTATTATGAGCGACGATTTAAAGAAAATTATAACCTTCTTTGATATTACAAAAAGGACCAATAGAATCATAAGACAAAATATTTGGACTTCGATAATCATCAAAGTTGTTTTCGCGATTCTCACAGTTTTAGGCTTTATGACACTGTGGCTTGCGGTTGGAATAGCAGATATGGGCGTGTCATTACTCGTTTTAATCAATGGAATGACCATTTTCAGGTATAAAATAAAGTTCAAAGAACTCTCTTTGGAGAACTTAGAAAGCAATGCAAAATTAATTCTTTGTCAAATTTGCGAAACTAAAAATATTATACCTCAACACCATGGTCGAGATATGATCGAAAAAGATGGAAAATTAATTTGTTGGAGAAAATTACTGAATAGCGAAGATTTAGAACCTTGTCAAGAGGAATTACCTTTATTTTGCCCTAAATGCAATAATGAATTATATGTAATTTAAATTTACGATTTATAAAAAAAACTAACTGTATAAAAGTTCCTTCCCCACCTTAGATTTTTGTCTTTTGGTAGCATGAATGAAGATTTTTTTAATAAAAAGAATTGAGGTATAATCTTTCC
>JAUWHC010000313.1 GCA_030606095.1 Promethearchaeota archaeon
AATATGAAAAGAGATACTTGTGATTAGCGTAAAAATACGAAATTTCATTCAAGTCCTAACTTTTTGTTTTTTGTTAAGAAATTCATTAACTTTAAATAAGAATTCGGAAAAAAGATATATAATAGACAAAAATTAAAAAAAAAATGATATGAAAAATATCATAAAATAAAGTTGAGCATAGCTTTGTTAAAAAAAAAGAAATCTATTTTGTTCTTACTAATAATTACAATTTTTCTATCATCAAATTTAATATACAATAATTTATTTGAAGAAAGATCTAAAGAAGCTCTAAATGAATTACCGATTTTAATACCACACACATCTCCAGCTCAAGGATTGAATCATGATGACCACGCTGAATTACATGGTTGGGCGGAACAATATGTTGATTGGAGTTTTTCAACTCTTCCGTCTCAAGTGATTAATGTATGGGCTTTGGAAGCGTTTGAATATTCATTATGGACTTCTGGGTTTTCTTCTTCAGGGCATCTACTTTCAACTGCTTCAAGCGGTTCCGGGAGGTTTAATGTGCCAACTTCAGGAACATGGTATATCGTTTTTTGGAATGATGAAATAGGTAGTCAATTTACTATAGTAAGTCATGATGCTACTTTTGTAGGAGATACTCGTCCACCTTCAATTACAATTTATGAACCCTACTCGTCTACTACTATCGATGTCGGAGAAGTATTAACAATTGATTGGAATAGTATTAAGGCAGGAAGTTCGGTGAAGATTGAACTTTTTAAAGCAGGTTCTTTAGTTACAACTATTACATCAAGTACGTCTAATGATGGGTATTATCAGTGGTCAATTCCTTTAAACACAACTATTGGGACTGACTACAGAGTGAAAATTTCCAGTTTATCGACGTCAGCATATGATTATAGCGATTATTTTGAAATTAGTGCACTCCCCACAATTACGGTTATTACACCTCGAGCTAGCGCTTCATTGGCTATGGGTTCGAGTTATAGTATAAGGTGGAATAATACTGAAACTATTTGTCACATAAAGATCGATCTTTACCGAAATAATACATATATACAAAACATTGAAGATGACAGTATGAATTGCGGAGCTTATCCAGGGAGTGATATATGGAGGGTACCTTATGGGTTAATACCAGCAGACGATTACAATTTAAAAGTTTATAATCGAGATGATCCAGATACATATGCCTTTAGCGATTATTTTGAAATAACTGAAGCGAGAGGGATTACTATTACAGCCCCAAATGGTGGATCCCATTACGTCCAAGGTTCTGAATACTTGATCAAATGGGACTCCTATGGACCCGTAGGAAATGTAATAATTGAATTATATGAGGTTGTTGACCATGAAGATTACGTTTACGGAGTTGATACATATGTTCTTACTATTATAAAAAACACCGAAAATGATGGTTCTTTCTCTTGGACTGTGCCTAAAGATTTACCTGATAGTAATCAATATTTTGTCTCAATTGAATCTATTCTAGATTACGCATGTAATGATGATTCGCAAGATTTTACCATAGGTCCCGAAATTCTCGGAATTCCCGGGTATCAGTTAACTGTAATTTCCATTATTTTATTAATCGCTGTTATTAGCCTTAGTTTGAAGATTAGAACAAAAATTACGGAAGTCTAAAACTCTGGGATCAGTATGGACTTCAATTCGAGATTTGTTTATTGAAAAAATTTCTTCATCTAAAAATAATGTGATCGTTTTTTTAGATTTATAACTCTTAGCTGTTCTAAGTGCCAAATAATTTCATTAAGAATCTAGCTAATATATTAGCTTATATATCTTTTTATTATAAAAAATGTGTATTAGCAGAGAAAATCCCAATCTTCTATATATTCTATTTTTTTTATGTGATTTTCATTGAAATCAGACTCTGAATTTACCATTCAATACGAACTATCATGATTTTAGCTAATTGATGAAATAGAAAAGACTATAAAAAAAGAATTATAATCTGGAACACTCTCCCTATTTGGTTTTCTTCTCACTTCAACTTCACAACACTTACCAGCTTCAATGCATACAAACCCTTCCACTCTAAGCCTTAACCTTGAAGTTTCTCTTTCGAGTGCCACAATTTCCATAAATTAGTCTATTTAATTCGATTCTGCATTTATCATTGTCCTTTTATTGTTCTTAATAAGGATCTGTATGCCAGGTATAATTATTATAAATCCCACAATAGCAATTATTATCGTTACTAATCCATAATTATTCCACCAATTACGCCAATAGTCGGTCGGACTAATCGGAACAGCCCATCCAATTGGACCAGCTTGATTAAATAGAAGTGACATTAACGTATTTCCTATTAATAGATAGCTTCCAAAAATAATAAGGAAGATGCCTACAACCTTTTTATTCATTTTAAACATCTTTCAATTATCTTATTTATTGAATATGATTATCAGTAAACTTTTAACATTTTTGTATGAATCGTATTAAAAAAAGGAAAATATAGAGTTGAAACTCCGGAACACACACCCACCACCATCTCAACTCCACCTAATTAAAAAAAAGAATTTAAATTATTATTATTAAAATTTAATTAGAATGATTTAACATTTTTGTCCGATTTTCCTTTAAATACTCTTATTATATTTTGGTTTTATGCCAAAAAAAATCCCTACCAAAAAATGGGAAAATCGTTTAATTGCTTGGATTGAAGATTCTTCTTATTATAACGACAATACAAAAACAAATATAATTCAGCAAATTAAAAAATTTAAACATACTATCCCCAATTATGAATGTGCAAAAGAATTATATAAGAATAAAAAGAATCACACAATTACAGATAAAGAGAAAAACGAATTAAATTCCATATTACTAAAATTCGATGAATATAGTGAATCAGAGTTAAAATCAATCAAGGAGTTATATAAACTTAAAATATCTCTTTTTAAAGCTGAAAATTTAGCTAAACTAGAAACTAAAAAGAAAAATTGTAATGAACTCACATTTCATCCTAAAGATGTTCAATTACATCAAAACCAACTAGAAAACCATCACAACATTATAAACAGGACTAAATCACGAAAAATTAAACTTGAAATTCCTAAAACGAAAAAAAAGAAGAACAGGAAATCTGACTGGGTAAGATCAGTTTTTCAACCTACTCTGGAAAAGAATTCCAGAAAAGTAAAAGTAAAAGGGTTAATCGTTATAGCACTTGTTTTATCTGGGTTTTTTGTAGGAATATTACTTTACATCAATAATTTTCATCCATTAATATTTTTTGATGCAAATAAAAAAAAATTAGATGTAAATGAAGAAATCATTTTTAATTGGAATATAATTGGAGGTTTTTCTAAAGGAATTATTGTATTCGGTGATGGATCCAGTACGAAGCTAAATGATACATCTAATATCGTCAAGCATTCATATTCTATTCAAGGAAAATATACTCCTATAATTCATACATGGAATTCATATGGTATCTCTACTTTCAACTCGTTATGTATTGAAATCAAAAATAATGCTCCACAGTTTGAAGTTTCAGTACCAAATTCTGCGTACGAAGATGAGCTTATTAGGGTAAAAGTCGTAGACTTAATTGAATCCAAAGTAGATTTAGAAGATGGAGTTCTTAAATATGTATACGGCTTTGCAGATAATAACCAAACAACATCCAGTCAAAATTCAATAACTCATAAGTGGAAAACCGCGGGTACTTATCCCGTTACTATTTCTATTTTCGACGACCAAGGTGCTTTATCCCAAAAAACGGAATATATTAAAATTATTAACACGCCCCCAAAAGCTAACTTTAATTACACTATAGTAGATGCCATAGTAAATTTTAATGGAGAAAACAGCATCGATACTGAGAACGATTACAACTCGCTAATGTATATTTGGGATTTTGGCGATAATCATTCATCCTTTGGGAAATATGTTCATCAC
>JAUWHC010000295.1 GCA_030606095.1 Promethearchaeota archaeon
CAATAAATAACCTTTTATTTTTTCTTTAATTACATCATCAATTTTTATAAATTTTCCAACAAAACTCATTGTATACGTTAAGTATTCTTCTAAATTCATCTCCAAAGTATATTTAAAATATCTATGATGTACTAATCGCCCCCACTCTCGTAAAATTAAATAGACGAAATAATCCGCATCTGGTTCGAACTGACCCGTGTATTTTTGTCCTGTTATCTTTTCAAAGATATCCTTTACAATTTCATCTCTTCCGCACGGCTGCATAAAAGCGCAATATTTTTTAGAGGCTTTTTCCATTCTTTTCAAAAGATTTTCAAGATCCTCTATTTGCCAAAGGAAATGTGAGCAAAATACTAAGTCAAACTTTTCTTTAATCTCCTCATCATTAATTTTATTCCAATTTTGATTACAAATTATTACATTTTTCAGATTATTTTCCTTTAAATTTTCCTTTAAGTACTTTATATTCGTTTTATTGAATTCGATACTTAAAATATTTTTAACTTTTTTTGCTAAGGGGATTGTTACTGTTCCGGGTCCTGATCCAATCTCTAATATCTCTAAATCATCGTTTAAAATTTCATTCAGTATTTTAATTGATTTTCTACCGAATTCATAATTGTTAAATTTTGCGCGCCTTGAGAAACCATCAGCAAATTTGATAAAAAAATTAGTATCAAAAGCTATTCTTGGTGTTATCATTCTCTCATCTCTCATTGCTTTCCAGGCTTCTTTCCAATTAATACGATATTTGAGAGTTCTAGATTTCATTCAAATTATCTCTAAAATTTTCAATATTTATTTTTATTAAATTTTTTATTTTGTTTATTAAAATTTTAATTAAATGATTAATATTTTTAGAAAAATGAACAACAGTGATTATTATTGGTATGATTTGACATAGTATAAAAAAGTAATTTAGATATACCTAGTAATTAATAATAAAAAATAAAATAAAAATCTTATTGACTTAATTTAGGATAAAAAGAAAATATTTAGCAATTAGAATAAATAATTAGTATATATAATATTAAATAATAGAAATAAATTTGTTTCTTTATTTTTTTAAATTAGAGTTTTAACATAATTTTTTTTTATAATTTAGGTACAACTAAATCAAATTCTTAATAATTATATTATTTATTTAGATTCGCCTAATAAATCTTTTCGCTTTATAAAAAATTTATTAAAGGAACCCTATTTATTATACATAATTAATTGAAATGATTAATAAAAGGATTTAAATGAAAAAAACATGTGTATAATATCAACGCACGAGATCGGATTCTTTAACGCTTGGTTATTCATTATCCCTTTTATTATAGTAATTTATTCTCCCCGATTTTTACATAAAAAAACTTGGAAACGGCTTGGTGATACATCATGGTATAAGAAAAAGGAGAAGAAATTAAAGCTATGGATGTCGCTAATAATGTTTGTTTTAATTATTTATACTATTTGGCTTCCATTGCCACTGGGAACGATATGGTTTTATATAGGGCTGTTTATTGTTGTTATAGGACTAGTTTTTATGTTTATTGCAATTGAAAATTATGCGTCTACGCCTTTAGATGAACCTATTACAAAAGGACTTTATAAAATATCTCGAAATCCAATCTATTTTTTCACCTCTATCACATTTATAGGAATATCTATTGCTTCAGCATCTTGGATTATGTTATTAATGTTAGTTTTATATTCTTTTATAGATCTTAAAATTATTTTAGCAGAAGAACAATACCTTCTTAAAACTTATGGCGAATCATACAGAGAATATAAAGAAAAAGTTCCAAGATATTTTATATTTTTTTAAAGAGAATAATAATTTTATTTTGGTTTCTGTTAACTACGAATACTAAAGCATTTATACCATACTCAATTGATTATTGTTATTTATTTATTTGTCTCGGTTTTACCCATAAGAGAAATGTACTATTAATAACAACAATTAAGGATTCCGTAATATGCCATAATGCTGCGGTTATCGGATTAAGAATTCCATATAAAGACAAAATGATACCAATAATATTAAGAATCAATGCTAATACGATATTTATTTTACTTTTTCGAATCGTGCGTCTACCAATGTCAAAAACATGTATTAAATTGGAGATATTATCGTCCATTAAAATCATGTCAGCCTGACTTGCTGCTAACGCAGTTCCACCTTGCCCGATTGCTATTCCAATTGTCGATAAAGCAAGACTTGGTGCGTCATTTATTCCATCTCCTATCATTGCAACCTTGTGATTATTATCAATTTCATTCTGGATTAATTCATATTTTTCTTCTGGTTTTAAACTGGCTTTAACAAATTCTATCCCTAAGCTTTCTGCAACAGCATCAGAGCGACTTTTGTTATCTCCGGAAAGGATTCCGATCTTAATGCCTAACTTTTTTAATCCTATAATGAATTCTGAAACTGAATCACGAAGCTCGTCTTTTAGTGTAATAATTCCAATAATCTCGCCTGATGCAGTTAAGACCAGAGGTAAATTTCCCGATTCTTCAGATTGTTTAATCAAATTCTGAGTAATATTAATTTGCTCAGACGAACGATCTAAATTTAATTTCTCTAATTCTAATAGAGATTTGTTTCCAAAATAATAATTCTTCCCTTGTATGAGCCCTGTAATTCCAATTCCAGGTAATATCTTATAGTCTGAAGGAGGACCTATGTTTATCTTTCTTAAATTACTATTGTACATTAAGCATTTTGCAATTGGATGGGAAGAATAATATTCGAGATTGGTTGCGGTTTTAAGTATTACATCTTCCGAGAATAGTGGATTAATAAGGAAGATCTCGGCAATGGTTAAATTTCCAGTAGTGAGAGTCCCCGTTTTATCGAGCATAACGGTATCTACTTTCCCAATAGTTTCAATAGAATTCCCCGATTTAACCCAAACGCCATATCTTGCTGAATTCGCAATCGCTGCCATAAAAGCTGTAGGAACGCTCAACACGAGAGCACATGGACACGCAACAACTAAGATTGTTACTGAAAAAAATAAGTTTTGTGTGATTAACCATACACTTAAGGCAATGCAAAGAATTAATGGAGCAAAAAATTGAGCCCATTTGTCTGTTAATGTTTGAAATTCAGATTTCTCCTCTTGGGCAATTTGTACCAATCTTATTATTTTTTCTATGGAAGATTCGTGTACTGGAAAAAGACATTTAATTTCTAAATAACCATCAACGATTAAAGAACCTGATAATACATTGTCATTGAGTTTTTTCAAAACGGGAAGTGATTCGCCATTTAAAGCGGATTGGTCGATATTCGCTATACCACTAATGACGATACCATCTACCGCTATTCTTTCTCCTTGTTTCACGATTATAATGACATCAGGAACTATTTCATCAACGGGTACATCTTTTATTACTAAAGGATTTTCATTTCCTTCAGTTTTTTTGTGGCAAACTTGAGGTTGTAGTTCTAACAACGATCCTAAATTGCCGTGAGCCCTATTAATTGTCCATTCTTCAATGAATTCTCCAGCCCCCATCATAATAACTAAGAGCGATATAGCAAAAAAATTCTCTAAATAAAGCGTGGCAATTAATGCTATAGAAAAAAGTATATCCGCCGTAAAATTTTTATGAAATACTTCTCTAATCGAATTAAATATTACAGGAATGCCTCCAATAACAAACGAGATTAAACCAAAAAAGTTAGCATAAGAACCTAACCACCATAAACCTGAATCTGGCAATATCCATAAAAAAACACCGTTCAATACGCATAAAATCAATTCAATTATTAATATTATACCTTTTTTATATTTCTCGTTCAATTCTTTATCACTTATGCTACGATTTTTATAAAGTAGTATAATCTATAAAGAGCTGAGATGATTTTAAAGATTGCGTTAATAATTTCTTCGAATTTAGTATTATTTTGAAGTAGCAGTATTATTTATTTTGAAAAAAATAATACCAATATGAAATTATTATTTAGAAGATAGAATTCATCCGAAACATCATTAAATGATGTTTTCTTTAATCTCTTTTAAATAGAAATAAAAATTAATTAATATTATTAAGCTGCGCTAGTAAATAACCAAAATACTTTCTTTTTGAAACCTTTTTTATGCTTATTCTCCTAATATATATCATGAGTCATTCTAATAACAACCCTAAGTCCCGCCCGTTTCGCTCGAAGAAATGTAAAAATTTTGAGTTTAT
>JAUWHC010000376.1 GCA_030606095.1 Promethearchaeota archaeon
GGGACAACTCCAGACATTCGTCAAATTCCTGAATTAATCGGGCAAGAACTCGCTGTTTTTAATGAGAATATTTATTTAATAACATTTAAAAACTTAATTATAATCTCAATAATTTACGCAATTAAAGCTTTTCTTGTAACAAACCCAAAGAATGATCTTATAGTCGTTGGTTCTATAGTTCTTATGTTAGTAATTCCTCTTATGGTGTTTGGATTTAAGGATATGCTAGATTTATTTAATATGAGCATTGAATATTTGGAAGATTTGCCGTATCCTCTTGATATTTCTCTAGAGGAGATACCTATTGATGATGTATTTCAATTTTTTGCAAGTCCAGTTATACTTCTTGCAATAGCATCTTATATTTATTTAGAAATGGCTTTTCAAATAAATTATACATACACAGTTACTGAACCGTCTTTAGAACGAAGTCATCGATTAGAGGCGCAATTGACTATATTACAAAGCGAATCCTATTATATAACGGCAAATGTCGATAAAATAAAAGAAGAAGCTAAAAAAAGAAGAGAAGAGTTAAAGATTGAAGATAAGACATCAATGGGTATTAGCGGTTTTTTTGCGAAAACTGGAGAAAGATTTTCATATGTAAAGGAAATGATTGAAAAAAAAAAATTAGAAGAAGAAGAAAAAAAGTTAATAACCGCGGCATCAAAAACCAGAAGGCTTGGAAGATATATACATCGACTTTTCCAAGAAGATTTTGAAGCCCGTGATACTTTAACGGCCAAATCTTCGGCTCCTAAACCACAAAGTCTTGTGGTTTCAACAATCATTAATTTCCTTTTCCGATTTGTGATATTGGTAATTATTAGTTTTATTATCATTCATCCAAAATGGTTCATGGAATATATTTTTCAATTACCTCCCGCTATCGTTGAGAGCGTTGTTATGTATTCTCCAGAAACTATAATAATTTTATTAATTCCGCTGATGTTAATATTCCCTGTAATCTCAAAAGTAATTTCTTCTATAAAACATAGGAATCTAATTATTCGACTTCAACAAGAAGGACGAATTAAAGAAATTTTGGCTTCTGTAGGTGATTATGTTAAAATAGGGGAAGTTGAAGAAGAAAAAGAAGTTGAAATTGAGGAAGCACCAACACAAAGTACTTAAGACAAATTTCTATGTTTTAATATCTATCACAAACTGAGCTAATTCTTTCTTTTTTTCTAAGTTTACCATCATGGTATCAAAACAATAAGTATGTATATCCAATTTCTCTATTTCAGATTTTAATTTACAATCCTTTTTATCAATGATAAAATGACCTATAATTTCACGATAATATTTTGCTACGCCAACGCAAGAAACTTCAATTCCAAAGCATTTCATTAATTTGTCTGCTGGACCTTGTATCGTTGCTCCTTCTATAATAGGGCTAATTGCTATTACTTTTTGCTTAACATTTTTTAACGATTCTCTAATTCCCTTTACACCTAATATAGTTCCTATTGATACTATCGGATTCGAAGGGCAAATTAGAACCTTCTTTGCTTTATTAATATAATCCAAAATGTTATTCACTGGCCTTGCTTTTTTAATGCCTTGAAATTCTACATCAATAACTTTAGGTTCACAATGGTATTTAATGAAATATTCTTCAAAATGCATTTTTTTTGAATCCGTTGTAATAAATGTTTGTACTTCTTCATTACACATAGGTATAAGTTGAGATTTAATTCCAAATTTTTCACAAATTATCGAGGTTATTTCTGCCTTATTAAACCCTTTTTTAAATAAATCGGTACGATAAATATGAGTTGCCAAATCTTTATCTCCAGCGTTAAACCATTCAAATCCATAGTACTTTTTCAAAATGCTTAAACAATTAAAAGTTTCGTCTTGAAAACCCCATCCTTTTTCTTTGTCCACTATATTGGCTAAAGTATAAGTAATAATATCTATATCGGGACACATTTTTAAACCGAATAATTCGATATCGTCTCCAGTATTAATAACAATCTTTAACAACGCGGGATCAATAACATTTGCTAGACCTTTAATGAATTTTGCGGCTCCAACACCTCCAGCGAGTATTAAATAATATTTATCGTTCATATTTAATCAGATGATTAGTTTTTTATACTTTATAAATTATATCTTTCAATTCTTTACGTTTGGGTATTTGTTGCGTCTTTAACGATTGCCCTACGGTAAAAAATGCCATAGGAATAAAAGAAGACGGTAGATTCAACGTATTCTTAATAATTTCCTTAGCAAATAAAGGAGCACAATACCAACACGCTGCTAACTCTCTCATTTCAAAAGCAAGAAGCAAATATGTTGCTGACGCGCTTATGCTTTGCACTCCCATAACATATTCGTTTTTTTCTCTTTCTTGATCAGAATATTTTTCTAATTCTTGTGTATCTAAACATAGAAGGATTAAATAAGGAGATCTTAAAAATTGATTTTTTGTTTTTTCAATTTTTGTTTTAATAAAATTTTTCGATTTACCATCTTTAAACAAATCTTCTCCTAGTTTAAGATTTATATTTTTTATTAAAGTTTCACGCAATTTTCCTTGTTCCATTATAATATAGCGCCAAGATTGGCTATTATGCGCACTTGGTGCCCATCGCGCTATTTCAATGCACTCCTTTATCAAACTCTCTTCTATTTTTTTATTACTAAACTCTAATTTGTAACTTCTTCGTGATTTTAATAATATTTCAAAATTCTCTCGAAATTTTGCGTCTCTAAACAAATCTAGCTCTCTTTTTCTTAAGATTTGTTTTATTGAAGTATTTTCAGTTATGTTAAAATCGTACCCTCTTATAACTACAACTGGCTGCCCTTCGTCAGCTTCCCCCATAATTAATTGAGCTGCAGATGCTAAATTATCAATTTGACCCACAATAGTACTCTGTAACTCTTTTCCATATAAATCTTTGCTCCCTCTTTTATCCAAAATTGGATTTATGCCAGAAGCTCCTAAAGCTACGCCCACTGATCCTATCCTGAATGCTCTCCCAAATGAATCAGAAATTATTACAGCAATTTTTTTTCCAGTTAATCTTTGGAGTATAATTCTAATTTTTTCTGCTTCTTTATCTGAATCAAAGGGTAATAAAGTAATTTCATCTTTACCTTTAACATTTGATTTGTCAATACCCGCATTAGCACATACAAAACCATGGTGAGTCTCAACAATCATTACGTGTTCAGTTTTTATTACTTCCATAGATTCGTCTAATATAGCTTGAATTAGTTCAGGGCTTTTTTCTGGTAATAAAT
>JAUWHC010000370.1 GCA_030606095.1 Promethearchaeota archaeon
TCCCCCACGGAAGATTTTACAGTTAAAACTCCAGATCAAAAAAGCTCACATGAAGGAAAAAAAATTTCAGTGTATTTTCTATCAACCATAGGACCTGGCGAGAAAAAACAAAAATTGACCATAAATGACGCTAATAATGTAGGTGATATTAAAGAGACTGTAGCAAATTTGTTTGCTTTAGATCCTGCTGATTTTCATTTATCTTCGGGGGGAGTCACTATGGATGAAATTTCGATGTTAAGTGATTATAATTTGTCTGATGGAGATGATATATTACTAATTCCAGCTAGCGTTGCTGGTTGAATAGATTGGAAAGATTAAGACAATTTAATAATTTTCTTTTTTCATTTCTATTTTTTTCTTGATGGAATTAGCGCAATTTCGGTATCATCGTCAATAGCATAATCTTCTATGAGAAGAGTTTCATCTAATAAAATCCCCCCAGATGATAATAGAAAATCTTCTAGATCATAATCAAATAATATTCCAACTTTTTCTTTAATGACACTTACTAATTCAGATGTTTCAATTATGAGAATCTTAGTTTTCTCACCTGGTTCGACTAATGACCTTATATAAGCACGTACCTTTTCATCCATCCCAATCGTATGCAATGGTGGGTTGTATATTACCTGTTCCTCAGTTAGGTTCTTGGTTTCTAACATATCTTCAATTAACTGTTTTCTCTCGTAAGTGTTAAAATACAACATTTCCCTAATAAAAAATATTTTATCCATTTTTGATAATCCTAAGAGATCAATTTTAGGAATTTCCTCTTTACTAAAAATAGTAAAAATATAATCATCCATCGATTCTATTTCTTCAAATGTTTCCATCACATTAGCATATTTATCTATTAAAGGCATTGCATCAAAGTAATCCTCAAGTAGAGCACTAGTTTTTTTCTTAACTGATTTTTGTTTAGGAAAAGATTTATTGTCTTTCATCTTCACAATGGGGGTACTTTTAGATTGAACAACCGTGTAGATAGTGCCTGTGGATAGCACAGCAGCACTACCAATTGTTAGAAAGAGATATACTGGAACATTTTCTACTTGTAAAAAGATAAGAATCAAATAGATAAATGCAATCCCTACATAAAGAGTTATAAGACTTAAGACTCTATAATTCTTCCTCATGATTTTTATGATAAATTTTGTTCTAATTTCTAATATATAATTCAAAATATAAATCCCATTGGAATAAGTGTGAAATTTTGATGCTCACCCACCTAAAATTGATGCTCTTATCTTATAGTATTTTTCTGTATTGAATTTAAAAGAAACCTTTTTATTTTCTTTTTCGATTGTTATTAAATCCAGAGTTTTTAATATTTCAAGATACTTTTTTACAGTATTATAATTCTTTTTTAATCCAGTTGCGATTTCTGTTCTCTTTAATGTTTTATTTTCTCTAATCATAAAATCAATTATTTCTTGAACGATATCTTGGTTTAAATAAAAAAATAACATATCATATTCTGGATTTGAATCATATTCAAAGATTATTTTTTGATTTTCAATTTTTTTTGACCTAGTAAATCTAAATTTTTCTAAACAGGACAAATGCCATAGCGTTTGATTGCTTCCAATGTTAATGGCCTTCATTATTTCATTAATATTTGATGGATTCTTCTTTATATAATTATAAATTTCATTTCTTATGGGATGTTCAATAATATTATTTTTCATTAATTTTGTTCCTGGAATTAAAATTCTTTTTTTAATGAGATTTTTAATTATAAGTTCAATACTATTTTTATTTAGATAAGGGTTAGATTTTACTCTATTATTGATAAATGCAACAATATCTTTTATTGAAAAGAAAGGTTTCTTCTTTAAATATTCCCTTATTAAATCGCAAACAATAGATTGAAGGTTATCCGGAGAGCTCATAAGCTTAATTCTTTATTATGTTGAAATGTCTGAATTTATTAATCAAATCTTCTTTCTAAACAGTATTATAACCAATATATATTAATAAATCGTCATTCAATTTATAAATATATGTTCTTAGGAGCTCTACTTAATATATTATTTTGTTTACTTTTTAAAATTAATAAAACTTCATAATCATTCCAATTGGTTTTTTAATATCATTTTAATGTGATATTATTAAATTCTTAAAAAAAAAAATTTTAAAAAATAGATAAAGTGATTTGAATGAGTTTTGACGAAAATTTTGATGAGGAATTAGAACCAGTTAAATCTAAAACCCCATCAAGTAAAACACCCTCAACAGGCAAGAAGTTGACTCTATATTTCATGTCAACTATTGGTCCTGGTGAAAAGAAGGAAAAATTAATTGTAAACGATGCTAATAATGTAAGTGACATCAAACAAACATTAGGAAATTTATACGGACTTGATCCTGAGGAATTTCACCTCTCATCCGGAGGAGTTACCATGGATGAGGGTAATCAATTAAAAGATTATAATGTTAGTGATGGCGACGACATTCTCTTGATCCCAGCAAGTACTGCGGGTTACTTTTAAATATTTCTTTTCATAAAGTCTAATATAAGGGCATTAAGCCCTTCAATTTTTTTATTTTTTCAATTAATATTAATAGTGATAATATTGGATAAGGAATCAGATTTTTTTGCTAAAGGAATGACAACGGAAGAGAGAGATTTATATGATCGCCAATTTCGTTTGGAAGGATGGTCTCAGAATTTGGTAAAAGACTCAAGAGTGTTAATTGTAGGCATTGGTGGGTTAGGTTGCGAAATTAGTAAAAACTTAGCCATGTTAGGGGTAGGTCATTTAGATCTTGTTGATTTAGACATTATTGAACATTCCAATTTGAATCGCCAACTTCTTTTTGTTGATGCAAAGTTAGGGGAACCAAAAGCTATCGTGGCGGCTAATAAGCTAATCAAGATTAATCCTAATGTTACAGTAAAAGGATATCATACCTCCTTAGAAAGGTTAGATCCTGCTTTATATCATGCGGCTGATGTTGTTATTGGGGGTCTTGATTCAATGAATGCTCGTTTGAACCTAAATGCGCAATGTATAAGATTTAGAAAACCACTAGTGGATGGAGGTACATCTGGTTATCACGGACATATGTATTCAATCTTTCCGTATCGGAATGCTTGTTATGAATGTAATCCACTACCAGTAGGAGAAAGTGATGAAATGGCAGCCTGTACAGTAGTAGGGATCCCCCGAAAACGGATTCATTGTCTTTTTAAAGGAGATATGGCCTTTAAAGAAAAGTTTGATAAAGATCCGAACCCAAAAAATATAAAGGATATTGAATTTATCCAAAAAGTCGCAAATGAATTAGTGAATAAGCATAATTTCCTACC
>JAUWHC010000213.1 GCA_030606095.1 Promethearchaeota archaeon
TTAAATTTGTCTCGAATTGTTTCTGTTCCATAAATTATAAAATTGTAAGCAGAAATTGAAATAATATGGTTAATTGAAGCCTTTCTTAAAGGTAAATGATTAATATCAGCTAATATTAGCTCTAGATTTTTTTTATTTTCTAAGATTTTTTTTTTAGTTTTTGCTTTCGAGAGCATATCGATTAGAATATCGATACCAATAACTCGATGGCCATTCTCAACTAAAATTTCGGAAGAAAAGCCTGAACCACATCCCAAATCCACAATAATGTAATGATTACCATCTAAAACGTCGTAATTGCCGAGATTATCCAATTTATCATCGCGTAAATATTGTAAACATAACATAGTTGTCTTTTTTTGATTTCTTTCCATCCATGTTGAATTATCGTATTCTACAGATTTATCACCGATGTAGGAATCTGGAAATTTGGGCGTACTTTCACGATTTGACATAAATTTTCAATATTTGAAAATCTTAAAAAGTATACATATAAATTATTAAATAAGTAGATAAAATATATATGTAGTCATAAGAATAAGTTTTATGCCAAATTAAAAAAAAAAATACAGTTTTATTAAAAACAATCGAGGTTTAACATGTCAGATAAAAATACTATCCTAATTTGTGACGATGAGCCAGATATCGTCAATCTTACTGAAAGATTTTTAAAACTTGATAGTTTTAAGACACTTACTTGTAGTAATGGGAAAGAATGCTTAAAGGATCTTGAAGAAAAACACGAAGAGATCGTCCTAATACTTCTTGATTTAATGATGCCTGGGCTCTCAGGATTTGAGGTTCTCCGATCCATAAGATCGAAGGAGGACTATAAGGATATACGAGTTATCCTTTTCACAGTTAAGAGTTTTAAGGAAGATGTTGAAAAAGGTAAAGAATTAGGCGCAGATGGATACCTAACGAAACCGTTTTCGGGTAACGAACTTCGTGACTATGTAAAAAAGATATTAAGTAGATAAATCGTTTAGCTAAAACTATTAATTTCTGGTTAAAGATTGTAAATTACTTATTTCAAAAGTTCTACTCAACTTAAAATCAAACCATTTTTAAATAAGTATTTATAAGTTAATTTTCTTGATACTATCAAGAAATTAGCTAAAATTATATACATTTTATAAATGACCAAATAAACCATTTATTTGTTAGAATTAAAAATTATATTAACATAAATCTGGTTTCTAAATGTCAGTAGCAAGAAAAATTCTTATAGTCGACGACGAAGAAGACATCGTCAATTTAACCGAGAAGTTTTTACAACTTGAGAAATACGAAACTCTTACTTGTAGTAATGGAAGTGAAGCGTTACAGATCGTGGAAGAAAAACACGAGGATATCGCACTAGTACTCTTAGACATAATGATGCCGAATCTTAATGGGTACGAGGTCCTCAAATTCATAAAATCCAACGAAAAATTTAACCATATCCTTGTAGTTCTTTTTACTGTGAAAAACTTTTTTGAAGATATTAAAAAAGGTAAAGAACTCGGTGCGGATGGTTATTTAGTTAAGGCAATTTCCGGAAACGAAATTATAAACTATATAAAAAATTTGCTTGAAAAAAGAAACTAATTAGTTACTTCTTAATTGTTTTAAAATTATTCTCGAGAAATCGATGCTTATTACATAAATAAGATTAAAATTGATGAATAATTTTCTTAAGTATTATAAATCTTTAATTACAGTTAGGGAATTATGGTTGATTCGTATACTGTCACGCAAAGTAGATTCTCCTAATCGCATAGTGTTTGTTATCACTTGTTAATTTTTTATGCTTTTATTTCCAAATTTACTAATAATAATAGAAATTTATTAATTATCAAAAAAATTCTTAAATACTATTAAAATCTAACTCTACTCAAAAATATTTAAAACTTTATAAATATATAGGAAGTGTGAATTAAATTGGTATTCGAAGCGTCAGATGATAAAATTTCTTTTATTAAGCAATTTTTCTCGGTTATTATCTTAGTTGCTAACATTCTAGTTTTCATATGGCAAGTACTGGATCCTACGGGACAGATGCATATTGAATATGCTTTTGTTCCTGCTGAATTTTTCGCTGGAGAAAAACAATGGACGATATTTACCTCAATGTTTATGCATGGAGATTTTATGCATATACTTATGAACATGTGGTTTTTCATTGTAATAACTGACAATTGCGAACACGCAATGGGGCATACCTTCTACTTAATAACCTATCTTGTTTCTGGACTCGCCGGTTCGCTGGCACATGCTTTCAGCACAATAATGATTCCCATATGGGGTCCGATGTTATCTAGTATTCCCTCATTAGGAGCTTCTGGAGCGATATTTGGGCTTATGGCCGTTTATATGATATTATATCCTAGAAATAAATTTTTATTGTTAGGATCAACGAGAGTTGTCTCTGCGGGATATTTTATTGTAACTTATTTTATTGCCGAATTGACTTACGCCTTTTTTGCGTTTGAAATGTCAGGAACAGCACATTTCGCGCATGTGGGAGGGTTTCTTGCTGGTGCCGTCTTAGCAGTGGTGTTTAAAGCCGTTAGAGGATCATCATATATGAACAAGAAAAAAGAATCGTAATCCGAAATTATTTAGTAATTTTTTTATTTTCTTATTTCTTTTCTAATGAAAAGTATGAAATTTTTTCAATTATGGTTTATTTTTGAATCTAAGTTATAATTTTAATATCAAATTTTTTAATAAGCTTGAGTAATTAAAATGCCTACTAATATCGTTGTGGTTGGTATGGGCTACGTAGGAATTCCAATGGCTACATTACTTGCGGACGTAGACGATTTTTATGTTACGGGTATTCAACGAAGGTCTCAAAGATCAAGTTGGAAAATTGATTGGCTTAATCGAGGATTAAATCCTTTTGAGGGAGAAGAACCCGGGTTGGATGAGTTAGTTGCTAGAGTAGTAAAAAATGGAAAATTTAAAGTTACTGACAAATATAGCGATGTCAAAAATGCGGATTATATTTTAATCGATGTACAAACGCCTGTAGACGACCAAAAAACCCCAAGGTACGAATCTTTAAAGGAAGTTTCTCAACAGATTTCAAAACATATGAAAAAGGGTGTTACAGTCATACTTGAATCTACAGTAGCACCTGGAACGACAGATAACGTTGTACAAACTATTTTAGAAGAAGGAAGTGGTTTAAAACGGGGTAGGGATTTCTATCTTGTTTTTTCGTTTGAGCGCTTAATGCCCGGTAAGTTATTGGAGTATATCATAAATTTTCCTAGGGTAATTGGTGGTGGTTGTAAAGAGGCTAACGATAAAGCTATGTATTTGTACGGGAAGGTTGTTAAAAAAGAACTTCAGATAACAGACACTCTTACGGCAGAGTTAACTAAATGCATAGAGAACGCATACCGAGACGTTAATATTGCATTTGCAAACGAAATGGCGTTATTAACCGAAGATTTTAATCGAAATATATTCGAAATTATTGAATTAATAAATCATCGACACGACAGAATGATGCATTATCCCGGTTCAGGCGTAGGAGGACATTGCCTGACAAAAGATCCCTGGCTTCTATTGTACGGATTTAATAAATATACCGAAAGAACTAACGAATCCAAAATAAAGATAATTCCTGACTCAAGAAGTTTGAACGATTATATGCCGTATCATATGGTCGAGTTAATGGAAAGTATATTCAGAGAATCCCATAGGTTAGTAGACAATATTAAGATTACCCTTTTAGGGGTCTCGTATAAAGCGAACACCGATGACACGCGAAATACTCCGACTGAAAACATCATTAGAGCTCTGAAAAGTAGATATCATTCACATAATATCATTTACATTGCTCACGACCCCCATGTAAAATCGCGCGATTATAATCTTACTGAATTGACCAAAGATTTCGACAAAGCAGTAACCGATGCTGACGTATTGCTTTTCACTACAAATCACAGAGAATATTACAATATCGATCTTGTTGATTTAAAGAAGAAAGTGAGAACACCGATTATTATAGATGGAAGGAACATATTTGACAAGAAATTGGTTGAAGAAATAGGTTTTATTTACAGAAAGGTTGGAGAAGGGTCAAAAAAACCCTATTGATGTTTTTCTCTTTTTGTTTCTCAAATAAAAAAGTAATAAGAAATACTATCTCAAGTTCTTGCGGAACTAAGGAATAAAACCTAGCGTTTTTGCTTTACTCCTCGAGATTTTGATTATTTTTGGCTTTTTTTTCTTTGCGTTTTTTTTTTATTATATTTATACACGATATGATTCCGTCAACGATACCTCAGCCCGTACAAAAGTCTTTTTCGGCTACGGGTTTTTTAATTTTGTATTTCCATTCAGACATTTTGATTAATTTTTATTTTGTTAGTTATTTTGAATATAATTAGGCAATCTTAAAAGAATATTTATTATATTTAATAATTATACGAGATTTATTTTCTATTTGAATAAAAACTTTAAGTACTTCATTCATTTACAGAACTATTAAAAAAAAAATAAGCTAAAATTTGGATTGATAATGGGATTAAAAGATGAGATCTCAGAAATGAGGAAAAGCATGGAAAAAATGACTTCAGAGTTACACGAGACAAATCTTGCTATTCGGGATTCCCTTCAATTAACTTCCGATACTATTAAAGAAATGAGCGAAAGTTTTTCCAAAATGTTAGGAGAAACGCTAAAAGCTATGCAGGATATGAAAGTTAAAGTCGATATTAGTGATACTATTTTGGACCGTCTTGGGATTGAGGGTTTAATTCCGGATATATTTAAAAAAAAGATAAAGAAATAAACGAAACATTTCAAAGAAGTTTAACAATCTATTTATTTTCAAATTCAATATTAATTAAACTATTATATTTGCCTTTTTTTTAAAAGCAAAATATAAGATCATAAGAGATATGGCATAAACAATAGAAAACATAAACCATAGAACGAACTCAGAGTAATCATTCTCAATAATACCCACTATAGCCTTATATATAAAAAAAATTATAAAAAGCGAAAGCAATTGAACTCGCGATTTTAGTTTATCCATTTTGATAAAAATATTTTTGTTAAACTTAATTAATAATAATCATAATAATAATGAATATTATAATAAATAAAAGAATTTAAAATATAAACTAAAAATGTCCAAATCCAAAAAGCCTCCTAATTGTTACATATGCGGGAAGAATTGTGAAGATATATTAGATAAATGTCATTATTGCATATGCGATATCACTGTTTGCGATGTTTGCTTAAATTCTGTAAAAAAGAACAATACCACTTGGATTTGTCCTCACTGCAAAGAGGAACGAGATGAAGAAAAGTCAAGAATTTTCCGAGATAATTAATATAGAAAAAAGTAGATTGTTTCGAAACAATTAATTTATGGAAAAAACTTGTTTCAAGCTCTTTTTATTGGTATAACTTACGATATTTATGAAATAATCATGGAAGGCTGAATTTAACTTTCTTGACTTTATTTTTATATTATAAAAGA
>JAUWHC010000196.1 GCA_030606095.1 Promethearchaeota archaeon
CCTGTGTGGCACGCAACTTTTAACCCTGAAAAATTGTGAGTAACAAATTCTTTTATTTTCTCGGGACCATAATCGTGTAAGACCTCTACAAAATGCTTTACGTTAATTGAACCCTTGAATTCTTTTCCAATTTCTTTTAAAATTTTGTTTATCTTTTCTTTTTCGTGTTCGTTGTGGTTTAACTCTACATTCACAAGTTTAAGGGTTTGAAAACAACCATTGCATAGTGAAACAATATCTTTTCCTTCGGCTTCGGCAAGCGTTAGGTTACGAGCACCCATTGCCAACCAACTTGTGTGGTCAACTGAATTAAAACCAACTGGATCGGGACAGCACGCAAAAGCAGCGTCGGAAGTTTTTATTCCTAGTTTATCAAATACTTTGCGGGCGCTAGCTTCTATGAACGGGATTCTGTTGCCAATAGTGCAACCAGGAAATAGTTTATATTCTTCAACTTTTGCCATAATAAATTCTCTTTTCTTATTTATTTATAATTTTATTTAATTTAGTTTCATTTAATATTGTTTTGACTTCTTCAATGTTTGGAGCTTCAACTTTAGGAAGTCCTAATTGTTCTCTTCTTCTTTCAATTGCGGGTTGGGGGGGAATTGCTTTTCCACTATCGTAAATTGCTGAAGCTTGAATCGTGTAATATTCCGGTCCTTCACCCATGGCAATTGACATATTTTTTAGTACAGTAAAAACGCCAGTTAATTCGATTTTTTGAGGGCAGATTTCGTCGCAGGTGTCACACATTGTACAACCCCATAAATTAAAATTATCGTCCCCTCCAAATATTTTATCTCTAAACCCTAAAAAGGAATTCATGATTATTTTTCGCGGGTCATATCTATTTGGCGCGAGATCCGCAATGGGACAAACATCTGTGCAACGATTGCATTGATAGCAATATTTTAATGCGTCGTGAATGTGAGCATCCATTACCCTCTTTTTTAATTCGTAATCAACGATTACCATTATTCTTCTTCCTCCATTTTATCGTGATATTTATGACCTAAGACGCTATCTGCCAAAGTAAATCTATTAAACAATCCTGCTGGATCTTTTATCGCTTTCGTTACCTCGGCAACATCGCGGTCGGCACAGAGAGAACCTAAAGCACTAATAAATTTTAGACCTTGATCCTTTACTCCCACTGGAGGACCATAACATCCTAAACAAGGTGCGTTCGCTTTATTTGGACAAATTGCTCCGCAACCGGCTTGTGTTACAGGTCCCAAACATATATAACCTTGCTCTAAAAAACATGTATCCATGGAGGGCAATCCTTCGTAGTCTCTTTTCAATTCAGTTGGAACTTTATCAGCAACTTTTCTATCGCAATGGCTACAGACTGTTTTTGAACTGAATTTAAAATTAGGATCGTTTTTTAATAAGAACAATGACGCTCCAACTATTTCGTTAATTATTTGAGTTTCAGTTATATCTACATCTAAAGTTAACTTTGGACCTTTTTCAGTTTCGATTTCTTTTACTTTGAAACTATCGGGTTCGTAAGCTAGTCTCTGTAATAAATCTCCCCTAAAATAAAAGCAAGTAATATTTGAAACGCCTAAATATAAATCTAGGAAATGTTGTAGACTAGTGCCTGAATCGGCATCTAGTTCCTCCATGTCATCCAATAGTTGTTTCAACAATTTTACTTTCTTTCCTGGATTAGTTGTAGTTTTATAGCACCCAAAACAAACATCTCCGTTATTTGGGCACATTAACTCACATCCAGCTGCTGTAATCGGACCATAACATAACTTTCCCTTATCGAGTAAACATCCGCTTTTAAAAAGGTTGCAATTATCACATACACATTTGTTCCTATCAAGAGAACTTGGTCCTTCTCCTACTAATGAAATTAAATAATATAAAGCAGCGATAATATTTTCGCTTGTTGGAGGACAACCAGGGATAAACATATCGACATCAATGATGTCTTTTATGTTAACAATAAATTCCTCGATTCCAGGCACGTGTTGGGTTGGCTCTTTAGGGTTCTTGTCGGTTATAGATTCAGTTTCCATAAATTTCCTTTTGATTAATTCATCCTTGTCAAATAAATTAGCCAAACCAGGTATACTTCCATAACACGCACAAGCTCCAAACGCAACTATGATTCTACATTTTTTTCTCATTAATTTGACATTTGCAGTATCTTCCTTTGTTCTGGCAATCCCTTCTAAAAATCCAACAGCAACGCTTCCATCTTCCCTTTCTTCCAATGATTTATGTTTGAAATCAACCACTGCTGGCCAATAAACAATTTCTAATTGCCTTAGAACGTCAAGGATATCTAAATGATTATTGAATAAACTTTGATATGAGCCCCAACAGCTCGAAAGCTGCATGAACGCTACGCTTACTGCCATTTCTAATCCTCTCCTCAATATAGTCTCATATTTAATTTTGTAATAATTATACATGGTTTAATGCTAAATTTATTAAAAAATTTGTTAAATAAAATTTTAGTTTACTCTCATTTGTTTACTTCTGAAATTAGAAGAAATCGTTTTCTATACATGTAACAGTACTTGACTAAATGAATAAAAAATTACTTTTATTCCTTAATTCCTTCGTTTTCTTTTAGCACTTTTAAAGTACTTTTCTTCAACAGCTAAAGTATTCAATTTGTCAAACTTTTCTAAATCGGCTTTACTAAATTTTTAATTATATTTAGCAAGTTCGGAAGTGTCGATATAATTAATATTTAGTCAAGTACTATTACATGTATTAAAATAAAACCTAATTGATTTTTAAAAAAATCTTCAATTAGGTCACGATTACCCGAACAGGTGTTGTTGGCTCATAAACTGGCAACTACTTGGAAGTAAATTATGAGGGAAGTGGTTAATGGCTAAGAAGAAGAGTAGTAAAAGTAGTAGTAATCGAAAAAGTAGTAATAATAACAAAAAATGTGCTAAATGTGGTATACTCGTTAAATCCTATTCATATGGGGATTTCTGTGACTCATGTGCAGAAGAAGTTTGGGATAAGGGTTTTGACTCAACAACACAGCATGCTGAGGAGTTATATGAACAAGACTTGAATGCTAGAGAAGAGATCAATAAAAAAATCAATAAAACCAAAATTAGTTACAATGTCGTTCGAAATTTGATTGATCATAAGTCAGGAACTTTTCGCTGTTCAAAATGCAATAAATTAAGATTGGAATGGATTCATTTCCCCAATTCACCAATTAAAGACGAAAAACTTCGATTATTGCTTAAAACACCATGTCCTAAATGTAATGTGGTGGGTTTTTTGAAATTCGATTAATTTCTTATTGTTTATAGAAAACCAGAAAAATGTTTTTTTCTATTATTACTAAAATGTAATTCTTTTTCCTTTTTCAGGTAAAATTACTTTTCCAGATAATCCAAATTCTTGAAATGTTTCGGGATGTTCCGTATGTACGGGTATTATATTTTCGGCATCAATTTTTTGAAGAAAATCCATTAAGTCATCTACGTTGCAATGCCCTGATGAATGAACTGTTTCAGTTTTTGATATTCCGAATCTTTTCAGCCACATATCCAATTTTTCTTCTTTTATGGTCATCTCATCATTAAATGGGTCAGTAACAGAGTTTAGAAATAATGTTTTCCCAGGTTTCTGATCTAAATCGATTAATTCACTCAGCATAAAATAATCAAGATAGAGTAAATATTTTTCAGGTTCTTTTTTAACGTCCTTGTATGTAACATAGTTACCAATGTTAAGTATATCTTTTTGATATCCTTTATAATCTGCGGATTCGAATTTGCCCCAACCTTTTCGTGGTAGATATATAACGAAGTTTTTATCGCTAAAATCAGGAAGATAATAATTGTTATAATACTGTTTTATAACGCTTTCTTCCATATTATCAAGTTTCATTCTAAAGCTATCAATTAAGTGAAATATTTTGGGGGTAATCGCGAATCTTCGATTGAACCTTTTTGCAAGCGAATAATATAATAAAATCCTATCGAGATTTCTAGAAGGACATCTCACAATAATTAATCCAGGATGACTCCCAATAATTTCTCTTGAGCGAACTTCTACATCGCTTTCAGAATGTTCATTCCTACGATATATGCCGTTCTTAAAATCCTCAATATTCGGAACTCTTGTACCTTCTGTAATAATTGCTATTGGATTGGATTCACAAGCTTGTTTAATAAAATCATCCACCCAAACACTATGAAATCCATGCCGTCTAAAATCGCCTGTGTAAATGATACTTCTCCCATTGCACTCAATAATATAGGAACAAGCACCTGGAATTGAATGGTCTGTTTGAAACGGAGTAATATTGACCTCGCCTTGGGACGATTTAAATGATAAAGGTATGCCTTCTTTTATAATCTTAATTGGTCTCTTAATTTCTGATTGGTTGTAATCAGGTTTGGTTGCTCTCTTATATTCAATTTCACCATCCTTACTTTGTCTTTTTTTTGGTACGATTTTAAAAATTTCATAAAAATTTAAAACTTCATGTAAGAGAGGGTCATTTGAAGTGCTTGTAAGATGTTCGATTATCGTATTTGAAATCCAGTTCATATAGATTGGTGTGTTTTGTTTGAGAAAACATATAAATTTGTAGTGGTCCATATGTGCGTGTGTAAGAAAAAAGGCGTCAACAATATTTTCATTAGTAGTAATAATTTTATATGGTTTTGAATTTAAAACATCCGAAAATGGCGTAATTAGATCGTTCCGGTATAATTTATTGATGGGGGGTATAAGACCTAAGTACAAATAATCAATAATTCCATTCAATTTGCGTGGATTTAGGAATTCTGAAAAATATTTTTGATTTTCACTAAATGAAAGGCCAAAGTCAAAGAGGAACTTTTTATCTCCAATATTAATGAAGATTTTATTTCCTCCAATTTCGTTAATTCCACCAAAAATTTCAATATTCATTTTTACATTGTGGATAAATCAATTGTAGATATAAAAATAATAACCCTAAATAGAATCATAAAACAATTGAGATATAAACCTTTACTTTATGATTTCATTTAACATTAATTAGATTCTTTTGTTTAATTAAACAGAGTTTTTTTTTTAATCTTTTTTGTTTTTCCATTATTGAATTAACTAAATATAATATTAAGATTACTAAACTTAATAAAAAATAAAAGAAAGGATTATTTAATCGATATTTGTTCCACATTGACTGCAGAAATTGGCTTTAATAGTTAATTTCTTGCCACAGTTTGGGCAGAAATTGCTATCAAGGCTTTCCGTGATAGAATCGTTGGTTTATTTTTTTTTTGTTGAAACTTCTTTTTCCTCTTTCTTAGGTTTCTTTATTCCGTATCGACCAATAACAGCAAGGATAGTTCCAATAAATGCAAACCCTGAATTGAATGTAAAATAGCTGTACATTTGCAATAGAATTGCTTGAACGGCAGGGCTGACGGTAATACTCGGGTGTCCCAAGATCCAAACACCTACAAAAATGATTAACCCTAACATTCCAAAACTCGTGGCAACCATAATGATAATTTTACCTATTCTAATTTGGTTAATCAATATCAAGATAGCTCCTACGATAACAGAATATCCCCCATAAAAGGCAATGAACATTAAAACAGTTAGTATTATGTTAACCAAAGGTATAAAGTCTGGACTAATATAAGAAGATACAAGATTGGCCAAATAGACGTAAAATGTGGCGCTTCCAATTGCTGAACCTATAATCATTAAAATCCCACCAAGAAAACACATTAAAATCCATGTTAAATTTTTCATTAATCCCACTTTTATAAATTTTTTTTTATTTAGATATCTATAAGATAAAAATTAAAGTTTGAGTTTTTACATCACACTAAATTTTAATTCTTTTAGGATGAGTATAAATATTCATT
>JAUWHC010000200.1 GCA_030606095.1 Promethearchaeota archaeon
GCTCTTAAAATATCATCCTTCAATGCGGGTTTTGGCGTTATAAATTCATATTCTTTATTACTTGACAATAAATCTATTATTCCTTCTAAGCGCCCTGGTGAAGCAGCCGGGTCCATTGCGTAACTTGAGTTATAATACCTCTCGTGGAATACAATTTTCATAAATATCTCTCTCAATAAAATTAATTATTATATGGAGTAAATGATCCATAGGAAAATAAGAATAGCTAATTTTTAACTTTTATAATCTTTTACTGAGTATTTTTATCATATCCTTTGTGATAGCTTCAAGATCGTACTCAGGATTCCAGCCCCATTCTTCTCGAGCAAGCGAATCGTCAATTGTTTTAGGCCATGAATCGGCAATTGCTTGCCTAAAATCGGGTTTATAATCAATTTCAAATTCGGGAATATGTTTCTTGATTTCTGCTGCGATCTCACCAGCGGAAAAACTTATTCCAGTCAGATTATAAACGCGGCGTTTTAATTTTGAATTATCTGCTTCTAAAAGATCTATCATGCACTTAATACAATCTGGCATATATAGCATGGGTAATACGGTATCTTCTTTTAGAAAACATGTGTATTTCTTATTTTTGATAGCCTCATAGAAAATCTCCACTGCATAATCAGTAGTTCCGCCTCCAGGTAAAGTTTCACTACTAATAATTCCCGGCAATCTTATGGATCTAATATCGAGTTTGTATTTTTTGTAATAATATTCGGCTAAAAGCTCTCCCGCAACTTTGGTTATACCATACATCGTAGTCGGTTGCAGTACCGTAATATTAGGCGTATTCTCTCTGGGTGTTGTAGGACCAAAAGCAGCAATTGAGCTAGGCCAAATAACTCTATCAATTTTGTAACTTCTCGCAACTTCTAGAACATTAATTAAACCGTTTAGATTAATATCCCAAGCTGTTTGAGGTATTTTCTCTCCGGTGGCTGATAAAATTGACGCCATGTGAAAGATTGTATCAATTTCATACTCAAAAATAACTTTGGCTATAGAATTTTTGTCTAAAGCATCCAAATAGATGACGGGGCCAGAATTTTTGATGGCATCGGGAAGTGGAGTCTTCCTACCAGTAGCAATTACATTTTTCCCTCCATATTCTTTCCTTAACGCCGGTGCAAGCTCGGATCCTATCTGTCCGGCTGAACCTATTACAAGTATTTTTCTACTCATATTCATCAATTTTAACTTTCATAATTCTGAATAAATATCATAACTGTTTTTATTAGCCTTGTTTAAAATTATTAAAGAATTTTATTAAAATTTGTTTATTTTATGGTTAATGTTATCTTTAATAGGAGGCGATATTACTATAAACGAGAAGTCTCACGTAGTTTAAAACTCACGAATAACCTAATAGATCTAATAATGTAGGAAAAGAAAAGTTGAGTTAAAAAAAAAGAGCTTTTTGCAAAATCGCATTGGAGTAATACCTATATTATTTGAGGAGTTCCCTCACTTGTGAAGAAAGCCTCTCGTATCGAGAGGGAGAGAATATAGCTGAAAACCCATGCCTAATATAATAGGGTGTGGATACTTTTCAGAACATCAAAGTAGTCGGGAACGGTTTTAACACCTACTCGATAGGGGCTACCGGTTTTAGCCCTCGTGAATAAGGCACTTAGATGTAATCTTCATGTAAACAAGTTTTATTAAAATTGTTTAATAATCTTTTATAATTTTAATAAAATTGATAACCTAATGACATTCATAATTCTCTTAATCAAAAAAGGTTTATCCATTTTTTTCTAAATTTTAAGGCTTATTTTTTTATAGGAAAAACTAATATAGGTTTCTATATACACTTAATTTATTAATTTACTCACATATTTCAAAATAAATTAAGGTGATATAATGAAAAGAGATCCCGTTGCTTTTCTTAAAGAGGATATGACCGAATTGAGAGGCAACAATCTTGAATGGGTTATTAGATATTTAGAAAGTGGCTCTAAACCTCACTGTACTGTAGATGGAAAGAAAATCTTAATGTTAAATACTAATAATTATCTTGGTCTTGCAACTCATCCTAAGGTTATGCAAGCAGCGATAGATGCTATAAAAAAATACGGTGTGGGTGCTGGAGCAGTACCCGTAATTGCCGGTAGTTTCGATTTAACTAAAAAGTTTCAAGATAAATTTGCTAAGTTTAAAGAAGTAGAAGCCTCACTATTATGTCAAACAGGATATGCCGTTAATTCAGGTCTAATTCCGATGTTAGTCGGAAAACCAGACATAGTAGTGTCAGACGAATTAAATCATGGATCTATTATTGATGGCGTTAGATTGTCTGGTGCGAAGCGGGTTATTTATAAACATAGGGATATTTCAGATTTAGAAAAACAATTAAAAGAAGCTGAAAAAGGAGGAGCTAGACGAATTTGCATCATTACTGATGGCGTCTTTAGCATGGATGGAGATATGGCTCCTTTAGATAAGATTGTAAATGTTGCGGAAGATTTCGGAGCTATGATTTTTGTTGACGATTGTCACGGAGAAGGCGTTCTTGGAGAAGGTAAAGGTATAGTCGCACATTTCAATTTGCAAGGAAAGGTTCACGTGGAAGGGGGCTCTATGAGCAAGGGCTTCGGAGTGTTTGGCGGTACAGTCGCAGGTTCTAAAGACTTAATTGAATTCTGTGCAAACAAAAGTAGAACATATTTGTTAAGCACGGCGCATCCACCTGCAATAGTAGCAGCTAACATCGCCTCAATAGAAGTTGTTGAAAGCGAACCTCAACACGTTAAAGCAGTCTGGGAACATACTAACTATTTCAAGAAAGAAGTTCAAAGTATGGGATACGACACTGGAAGATCAGAAACGCCAATCATTCCTTTGATTATTGGCGACCCTGGTAAAGCTCAAGAACTCGCAAGAATCTTGTTTGAAGAAGAGAATATCTATAGTACACCAATAGTCTTTCCAATGGTGGCACGAGAACTCTCAAGAATTCGAGTCCAGATGAACGCCTTGTTATCTAAAGAAGATTTAAACATGGCGCTTAGTTCAATTGAAAAAGTTGGCAAAAAGTTAGATATAATTTAAATCCTTTTTTTATTTTCTTTCTATTCTAAATGTAAAAAAATTGATAAAAGAAGAGTCTTGAAATACGGTCATGTACCTGTTGCTACATCTTTATTAGAAGAAAGATACTTAGATTTTTTCAATAATGAAGAAAAATGGGCCCTTTTTGAAGAAGTTAAAATTTTTATTAGAAGATAGGAGCCTTGAAGATTGTAACAAGCTAAGTATTGCCTATAAAGAAATAGACGAATATATCACACTATTGATTCATATAATAAAGCTTTAGAGATTAACCCCGATATTAAATTCACTTTGGATAATCTTGGTCCCATATATAGAAAAAATGGTAAGCTTGATAGGGAAATTAAGGCTTATAAACATGCGTGAGAAATCAATCCGAAAGATCAAAAAGTATATGGTATAACCTAATTTAAGCCTATATTTGGTTCCAATTTGGAATGAAATCTTTATTTTTACGCGATTTCATTCGAAAAAAGTATTTAGATCGTACAGAGCTAAAATATATTTAAATTTTTTGATATGAGAATTGTTTTAAATCCTAACTATATAAATTAATAAATGATCTTTTATACAATAGGTTTTCTTATTGCAGGGCTACTTTGTTTGGTTTTAGGTGCGAAAATAGTCGTTATAAGTTTAGAATATCTTGCTAAGAGATTAGGCGTAAGTCAATTATTAGTAGGATTAATATTTCTCTCAATTGGTACAAGTTTGCCTGAAATTTCTGTAAGCGTCTTAGGAGGCATAGATAAAATAACCGGAATTAGTCCTAACATCGACGGAATTGTCATTGGAAACAAAGTTGGCTCCTTTATGACTCAAATAACCCTGATTCTAGGGATATTAGGAATGAGTCAAGCTCTCTTTATTAGTAGGTGGGAGTTGAAAAGGGAAGGGACAATGATGTTTATTTCAGTTTTTGTGTTTTTTATATGTGCTTTAGATGGCATTTTTTTTTTGTACGAAGGCATTATCATGATACTGGCATATTTCTTATATCTATTATTTGTTGTAAAAAGCGAAAAGAAAAGACAAAAGGCTGAAGCCAAAATTAAAGCATTTCTAGCCCAAAGAAATGAAATAAATCCTCCTTCTATTGAAGATGAGATAAAATCTACTAATCCTCATGCTCTTAGGAAGAACATCGTAATTTTTATCGTTGGCCTTATAATTTTAATTATTGGGGCAGAACTTACAGTTTTAAGTGCTCACGATTTAGCAACATTTTTAAATGTGCCTGACATTATAGTTGGTATTTTCATCATCGGATTTGGTACAAGTTTACCTGAATTAGTGGCCGATCTAACGGCGTTGAGAAGAGATTCGCATGGAATCGCTATTGGCGATATTTTAGGGTCCAATATTTGCGATATTCTGTTAGCAACGGGCTCAGGGGTGTTAATTGTGCAATTTAATGTTCCGTCAGTTATTTTATATTTTGACATTCCAGTAATATTAGGAGCAATTGGATTAGCATGTTATTTCTTATGGAGGGAACATTCCTTAAAGAGATGGGAAGCGGCATTGCTAATAAGCTATTACGGACTATATGCAATCTTCAAATTAGCGTTCTTTCAAATTTAATTAGGTCATTTACTACTTTATTAAACATCTAAATTTCTTCAATCTTATTAACCTATATTATTAACTTTAGAATTCTATTCCTAAGTTAAATTTTTCAGCAACAAAAAATAAAAAAAAAGTTATTAAGTATTTCCTTATGAAGATTCTTTTTGGACGAAGCTTAAGATAAAAATTCCTATTGCCATTATAATGCCTACAGATATCATCGCCCAACCGTACGCCGCTTTGCCTATTACGTCGTAAGTTAACATGACAGTGCCCCAAACAAATGGACCTATTGCTGAAGAGAGTTTTCCGCTTAATTTTGAAAAACCAAAAAATTCTCCGAACTTTTCTTTTGGAGCAAGTTCTGTTACCATGATTCGTTGCGCTACCCATGTTCCTCCCAGAGCTGGCCCTGTAATCATTGCCACTAAAAGACTAAAGATAAAAGGTAGATTTAGACCAATTTCGATGGATGATGTTGTAAATATTAATACAATCGCAATTGTTAATGCAAGACCCCATAAGGCGCCTACAAGGTAAAATGTTTTCTTTGCTCCAAATTTTTGACCAAACTTTCCAACAAAATAAGTAAAGACAACCGCAGAAAATGTACCAATTATTATAAAAATTATGGCAAATGTGGTTGATGAGACACCCCCAGTTCCAATAATTAACCCGTCAGTTACAAGTGGAGTCATATATAGAACTAAAACGTTAGCAACATCAGCAACAAAGAAATAACCTATAATAAAGATAAACATTGATTTATGTTTTCTAATATCTTTAAATGTACTACCTAGCTGCTTAAAAGTATTACCGATTAATTTGCCTACAGGAGGTCTTTTACCTTTTTTCTGCTTTTCACGAACGTAAAGAAATGGTATTGCACAAACTAAAAATAGAATCATGGGAATCACAAATGTGAACCAATTACCTGTATAACCATATACTATAGGTCCCTGCAGAGGATCAGTATTCATATCACCCAATAAGAGTATTAAAGGCAACATGATAAAGAGAGAAAGAATCGTACCAAAGTAGCCCCAAGCAACTCCAAATCCAGCAACTTTTCCAATATCTTCCCTTTTAGCAATAAATGGAAGCATTGCGTCATAGAACATTAAACTAAATTGATAAGCAACATTTGCAATGATAAAAAGCAGCAAAAC
>JAUWHC010000283.1 GCA_030606095.1 Promethearchaeota archaeon
AAAAATAACGATCCTACAAGTTCTATAGCTTTTTTTACAATTTGATTTCTTTCTTCATCATTTGCAGCTTTTTCGATTTCTTTTAAAAAGAAAGGTTGTAACATTTGATCAAGCCGACCAATTGATAAAGCCGAATTTGCATTTTCACAGTGAAGACAAACAAAACTAGTCCAAATTGATTGAACTGCTTCGTATAATGTTTCTGCTGGTTTAGCAGGGACTTTAGCACATATTCTAGAGAGTTCCTTCAATTCTACTATGCGAGTAGCTTGATCTGGATCATTTTGATCTAAATTATTAGCAGATCTAAGAGCTTCTTCACTTAAATGTTTAGAATACGCTAGAACCCCTTCGATTGCAATTTGAATTGCCTTATAAAAATTTTGCTTTTCAGTTGTATCCGCTTTTATTTCCATTTTATTGGCTTTGTTCTTCACGCTTTCTAACCCTTCATTAAGCACAATTGGAAAACCAGGAACTGTATGACTAATCGCGTTATTTTTCATCATGAAATAAAAAACCCACCCTTCTTCTAAATGTTGCGAGAATGGATTGTTGTTTTTTGTTCTACAATATTCTCTGACATTCCGCTCCATCCAATAGGGAAACACTTCCAAACTTAATATATCCGCATCTTTATCTGAGATATCGTTAGGATTAAGCTCACGTTCACCAATAGTTTTTAATTCAGGCCATATACCTGTCGCGATAAGTTCAGGATACAAGGGGATACCTACTTCTTTTGAAGTAGTTGAACCTGCTATAAGATGTTTATTATGAATTATTGGTTTTTTACTTGACATTATATGATTTACTGCTCTTGCTTGGCGTAATTCGGGATCAATCGGATTTCCTGAATTGTCTACTTCAAAACCATTCTCTCTATGATATTCTGTCAAATATTTTGCTCTTTCAACACAAATCACTGGCTTTAAGGCAAATCGTCTATTCTTCAAGTATTTTAAGCGTGGAAGATCATCTAAGGTATATTTCGACAAATATGGATCTTCTAAAAATTGAACATTGTCGATCTTACGATTTAAGCTCTCGTTCCTTAGTTTTCTGCTCTTTTTTCCCTTATCAATATCTTCGATAGGATATATTAATTGATTTTCTGGACCTTTATAGCCTTTTATTTTAGCACCCATAACAAGTGAAGTAAGATAAGAGAATTTAGTAAGATAAGACATGTTTCCTATATACCCCATTTCATTTGTTAAAAGATAATCAAGAGATTCTTCAGCGCTTTTACTATAAAGATTAGCCAAAGTCTCTTTATCTTTATAATAAATTGTTACATTGGGATCCTCAATTTTTCCCTCGCCGACTGTCATTTTTCCATCTTTAAATATTGCGTAAATATTAACTTCATCATCTTTAGTAGTAAACTGATATTTAGCATTAAAAACAAATCCTGTTTTTTCGTTAGATATCTCTCTACGCATTTTTCTACGAGTATCGAATATCATAGCTAGTAAATTTAATTGCTCTTTAAAATTTTCAATCTCTTTATCAATTTCTAATTCATTCATATTAATTATCTCTTTAGAATTCGAAAAATTTGTTATTTTAAACTGGTACTAATATAATTCTTTTCTTTTAGTATTTAAAAATTATATCTCTTTGTCAAATAATTAAGCATACTCTTTTTTTAAAGTTTGATCTTTCCATAATTAAATCAAGTATTTTTTAAATATTGACTAAATAGTAGCAGAATAATATATTAATAGATGCAAAAATTTATTGAACTAATATTGTGTTTTTTTGAAAAAAAAGGAGAATTTAAAATGAGTGATGAAAGTATTGAACAAGCTATTAGCGAAACTTATAATGTTGTAATAATTGGCGCGGGTAATGGGGGGTTAATAGCCGCCGCAGAATTAGCAATGAGAGGTGCAAAAATATTGCTTTTAGAACAACATAATTTACCAGGAGGATTTGCGTCTAGTTTTGTGAGAGGAAGGTTTGAATTTGAAACTTCGCTTCACGAACTTTATGATTGGGGGCCTTCATCGGATAAGGGCGGTACTAGAAGATTATTAGAAAAATTTAAGCTAGATTCAGAGTTCGTAGAAGTCCCTGAGGCGTATAGGTTAATTTTAACGGACCCAGATGAAGGTGTTGATGTAGTAATGCCTTTTGGTGTCGATTCTTATCTTGATACTATGGAAAAAGAGGTCCCAGGAAGTAGAGAATCGGTAAGTAAATTTTTTGACCTAGCACAAGACATTAATAGGGCAACTGCCTATATAGGACAGTCAAAAGGACACCCAGATCAAAATGTTTTGCTAAAGGAGCATTCAAATTTTCTTAAAACTACAGCTTATTCAGTGGAGGATGTTCAAAATGCCCTTAATATGCCAGAAAAAGCAAAGAGCATTCTTAACGCGTATTGGGTTTATTTAGGAGTTCCAACAAGTAGAGTGAATTTTACTATCTTTGCTTCTATGGTTTATGGTTATATTTTGAAAGGTGCTTATATTCCAAAACTTCGATCTCACGACTACACTACCGCTCTAGATACAAGAATTAGAGAGTTAGGAGGCAAAATCGAATATAACACGACAGTAGAAAAGATTTTGGTTGAAAACGGTAAAGTTGTCGGAGTTGAAACTTCTAAAGGAGATAAGATTAAAACGAATCATGTAGTTTGCAACGCTTCCCCTACGCTTACTTATAACAAATTAATACATCCCAAATCGGAAGTTCCAGAAATTGCTTATAAGGAAATAAATGCAAGACGGCATGGAGTTTCGACATTTGTTGTTTATTTGGGTTTAGATGCAACGGCCGATGAATTAGGACTCAAAGATTATAGTTTCTTTATTTATAACAATAAAAATACTGATAAACTCTACGAATCTTTGAACAAACTTGAAACGCCTGGGGTTCAAGCAACAATTTGTTTAAATAATGCAATCCCAGACTGCTCACCTCCAGGTACATGTATTATGTCGATTACAACTGCTTTTCTACCGGGAGTATGGGACGATGTAAAGCCTGAAGATTACTTTACATTAAAAAATAAAATCGCAGAAGACCTTATTAACGCTTTGGAAAAAGCCACTGGTGCTCAAATAAAGGAACACATTGAGGAAATTGAAGTTGCTACGCCTCAAACCATTTCAAGATTTACCAGAGCTTATAATGGCGTAGTATATGGATACGAACCAGATTCTTGGGATTCCTTTGTCCCACGATTGATGACGATGAATGACGAAAAACATATTGAGGGTCTTGAATTTTGTGGAGGTTTTGGCAAAAGATGTCACGGATATAGTAGTGCTTTAAAGGATGGAGAAACTGCTGCGTTACTAACTTTTCAAGATTTACATAAAAAAGGTGAGTTAAAATGAGTGAGGAAAAAAAGAAATTTGATATAATTGTTAAAAGTAACACAAGAGATTTATTTGCGTTTACAAAATTAGTCCCAAACCGAAAAAAGAGGTTCGAAAAGGCATCTAGCGAGCCGATAACAAAAGATCCAATGAATGAACTCGCTGTGCGACTTCATCCCATAAGACAATACTTAGTTATTAGTGAAATCAAAGACGAAACAAAATCCACTAAAACATTTAAGCTCACACCCGATCCCGATTCAAACACAAGAGAATTGGCGTATTTTAGAGCGGGTCAATATTTAAGCTTGAAAGTTCAAGTGAATGGAGTTGCTATCACAAGACCTTATTCAATAGCTTCTACTCCTTCGGATGTTTTAAAAGGTTTCTATGAAATTACGATTAGAAAAGAAGAACCCGGATTTTTAACTGGATATATCTGGGATAGTTGGAAAGTAGGAACTAAGGTTGAAAGTTCTGGACCGGAGGGATTCTTTTTTTACGAACCTCTTAGAGATTTAAAACAGATAGTCGGTCTCGCAGGAGGATCAGGAATTACGCCATTCCGTTCCATCGCTAAAGAAATTGCTGAGGACAAATTAGATGCAAAGTTAACTTTGCTATATGGAAGTAGCGAAGAAGACGATATCATTTATTACGACGAATTTAAAGAGCTTGAAAAGAAGTACCCGGATAAAATTAAAGTTGTTCATGTTTTAAGTTGTGAAGAAGTTTCCCTCGAAGGATGTGAATTGGGTTTTTTAACTTCTGATATAATAGAGAAATATTGCGATGTAAATAACAGCTCGTTTTTTATCTGTGGACCACAAATTATGTATAGTTTTGTTGAAAAAGAATTAGAAAAGTTCAATTTACATCATAAGCGCGTCCGTAGAGAGGCATTTGGTGAAATTAAAGAGATCTTAAGTAGTCCAGACTTCCCTCAAGATGTAGCTGATAAGGTATTTAAGATTAAGACTCACATTGGAAGTGTGATTAAAGAAATACCGGCAAAGGCAACTGAATCCGTCCTTGTTGCTCTAGAACGGGCAAACTTAAATCCAC
>JAUWHC010000278.1 GCA_030606095.1 Promethearchaeota archaeon
AAAAACTAATTCTAAAAATTTACAAGAAAAAACAAGCTTTACTCCATCTGCTTCTAACACCTTATACATTCTATTTAAAAATGGCGTAAGACGCACAATAGTTTGAAGCGCTCTGATTTTAACTTCTGTTGTAAAATCCGTCGTTACTTGTGTGGAATGTTCTCGAATTTCAATACAGTCAGGTTCTCCTACTTTAAACGGCGGTATGCCAGCGTTTTTAATTCTATCTGTCTCAAAGTGGATAACATCTAACCTTTTACCTACTTTTTCCCTCTCATCTTTTTCTATGGTTACAACCGAATAACCCTTTTTAGCTAATAGCCAACTGAGATACATACCGGCAGTTCCAGCGCCTACGACTAAAATATCGCATTTTTCAATCATGATTTTTAATCTCAAAAAAGTATTATATTGTATGATTTTATGTTTGTTTTAATAATTATAAGTTTTTAGAAATTGTCTATACATTAATATCCAATTGCTTTTTTGAATGGCTTATTAGCGTTTAGTTTATTTCGTTTTAAGTTTATTTTTACTTTTTACGACCCCCCTCCCCCTCTCTAAAACCTAAAAAAAGAATTTATAATTGTTACTGACGAGTAGAGTTTTACCTTTTAATTACGTCGGTAATTTGTTGTCCTTAAGTGTATAAAAAATTCAATTTTAATAAACTTTATAACAGATAATTTACCTTAATTTCATGAGTTTTAATACTTAACTTGTTGATGCTACATGGATAATAAAGACGCCAAAAAAGAAATTTGGTTAAGATATTGTGAAGAGTGTGTAAAGTCTAAAATTGCATCTAATTATGATAGTCCTCAAGAATTAACGGAAGAAGCAGGGAAAGAAAAAAGACTCTAAATTTTAATCTACAACTAATATAACCAATATTATTTGATTAAAATAATATTCTTTCTATTTTTTAATTCAAACGCTAATATATTATATATTATAGCAACTAAATATTTTTAAATAAAAAGAAATATTTATCTTTTAATTAGAACTAATTATTAAGTAGCTGTTATGAATTCAAAAGAACGTGTGAAAGCAGCGATTCATTTTAATCGCCCAGATAAGGTTCCAATCTTTAATATTGTATCAGGTGATGTCGCTCCTCTGCCACTTATATACTCAAAAGATTGGAATCCGGGTTTTGCGGAAAATGAAATTGGATTATTCCCCCATAATAAAAATCCTAATAGTTGGGAAAGACCAGACTGGACGAAGGATCGACCAGAGTTTGAAGATACTAATTGGAAAAGAATTCCTCACGAAGAGGTAGATGAATGGGGTTGTATCTGGAATATGAAGGGAAGGGATAAAGATATGGGACACCCAGGTAGGCCTTCTTTACCGAATATAAAAAACATAGATGATTATTTAGCACAATATACTTTAGATGCTTCAGATAAGAGTCGGTATAAAGCGGCTTTAGATTTAAAAAAATCGTTTAGTGATGATTTGTACAATATGGTAATTATGAGATCACAGGGACCTTCTCATGTAGTTTCTGAAATGAGAGGTTTTTCTAATTATTTAGTCGATCACATTAGGCATCCTAAGGAGTTAAAACGTTTATTAGAACATGTTACTGAGTTCCATGTAGAATCAATAAAAATGGCGTACAAATACGGGTTAAAACCCGATGGTTTTTGGATTGCAGACGATTTAGGAGAACAAACTGGACCCTTCTTTAATCCTCGTCTTTTCAGAGATTTTTACGAACCGATATATAAAAGAATCGTAAATACAGCCCACGAATTAGGGGGTGAAGTCCACCTTCATTGTTGCGGAAAAGTCAATAAACTTTTACCCGTACTTATCGACTGTGGGTTAGATTCAATAGAATTTGATAGCCCTCGAATGAGTGGATACAACGATTTAAAGGAATATAGAGGAAAAATAATGTTCTGGGGTTGTGTGAATATTCAATCTATTTATATTAATGGGACCCCCGAAGAAGTCGAACGAGAAGTTTGGCATATGATTCGAAATTTAGGGACACCAGATGGAGGATATGGAGCCTTCTTTTACGACGAACCAAAAGTAATTAAAGCACCACGAAAGAATATCAAAGCTTTTAAAAAAGGACTAGAAAAATATGGAACTTATTCAAATATTCCCTCAAAATGGTGGGATTATCCAACGGTAGATTTATGGAATGATTCTGAAGTTCCACCTTTACCCCATTAGATTCATAGTAAGAATAAGAGACTTTTGCTTATTTCTTTTTTATTCAAATAAGACTTTTTATGACTAAAGGTGATTTAAAAGGGATTTCTCTTCAAATTAAATTTTTATTTGATTTTTTTATACATTGGATAAAAAATTGGTGAAATGTAAGCTCCAATAACCTTTGAATAAAATTTTATTGTATCGCCACCCACCCACATAATTTCACATTTGTCTAAGCCAGACTTTTTCATGTCCCATAAACACCACAAGAATAGTTGGGTTCCAATACTTTTTCCACGCAACGATTCCAAGACGCCCGTTGGACCAAACGAGCCGGGATAAAATTGACTATGGGTAGAAAAACCAACTATTTCATTCTTAATGTTTTTCGCTATAAAAGACGTTGGAGGATTGATATTAAATGATAATTGAACTTCTTCAGCCCAAGTGCCGCGAGGAAATTGTTTTTTCACGAACCTTAAAGTATTATTAAAATCCTTAGGCTGAACTCGCTCATATTTATATCCGTTTTTTTCCGAGACTGGTTTTTTCTTAACTTCAGTTAAAGACGCGGTAAGATTGAATATCGGTCTGTGAGATTTAAAACCATGCTTTTTTAGAAAGAAAAACAAACTCGTATGACGTATATCGACACCAGGTTGCCAATAATTAGGAACGCTCGCACCGTAAAAGATTTCTGATATGTTTTTTTCTTTAGCTCGTTTTAAAATTTCGGTAATAATTTTAGAACCGACACCGTGACGGCGATAAGCACTATCAACTACGCAACCTTTAAGAAAACACTGACCCATTTTGACATTTTTTCTAGTTACCGTAATAAAAGCGGCTATGGGCTGATTTGTCTCTGAATTAAATAAAAAAAGCGATAAATCTTGCTCAAAACCATTATCTTCTAAAGTACCTCTCTGAAAATAGTCAAAAGGAAGCGAAAAGAAGTCCGAGTTGTTTTCAAATAACTGGAATATGCTATGTATATTTTCTGGAGCTAATTGTCTATAATCAAATTTATCAAAAGTTCCTTTATGGTTCATAAAAACACTTTTTTTTATAAATTCTATTAATTATTAAAGAAGCTTCATTAAGTCATTTAATGTGCCACTATAAGTGGGTTCTGGCATTTCGGAATTTAATTTAGTATTTATGCTATGTACTAAGAAGGTCTGCGAGCCTAACTTTGCACACATCATATCCTTATCTTCGTCACCTACCATAATACATTCTTTTGCAGAGAGGTTAAGATGTTTAAATATCAATTGATAATACAGTAGATTTGGTTTGCTTGCACATGAATTTTCGTAACTAGTTATCAATTTGTAAGGAAAATCACCAACTCCGGCCCAATCAAGGCGTTGCTGTATTGCTGTTAAGGGGAGCAGAGGTGTGGTTGCAATTACTACTTCGTATCCCCTATCAAATGCGGTTTTTACAACCTTACGCGCTTCTGGTATCTTTTTTGTAAATTTGCGTAATTTTATAAAGTCTTCTTTATAGAATTTCGTAAAATACGGATCGATCTCTTCTTTGTTATAACCATTAAGTGGGAAGAAAGTATTGAAAAAGACCTCTTCGTTCGTAATTATTCCACTGTTATTTGTTAGCGCTTCTGACGCTTTTAAAAGAATAGGAATGAATTTATTAGTAGAGATTATGTGAGCGATACTATTTGCTAATAGCTTAATATATTCGGGAATAAAAAGTTTCAAATCGATCTCTAATAGGGTCCCATCTAAATCGAAAAGAACCGCTTTAATGTTGCTATCCTTAAGCCGCGTCATTCTGTTGTATACCAATGTTAAACTAATATAATTAAACAAAATTATGATGTCAATTATAATTTGTTATTTATCCTTTTTAAACGAGTTTAGAAAAAAAATTACAATTTTAGAAGTAAATTGGATGTAGTTTGACAGAATTAGGTAAAAATAGATGACATTATGAGTACTATTTCCACATTCACAAATAATTTAGTTAAAAAAATATTAAATGAGTTCTTTAATTAATATTAATATAGAAATTTTCATTATTGCTTTTTGCTCGTAAAAATTATGAAATTAGAGCTTAACGATTTAAATAACGGTTCTGTTTACTTAGGGGATAAGTTAAAAGTCAGAGCTATATTTAATTTCGATGAAGATTCGTCAGTTTTATGGTCTGGAATTCGCTTATTAACTTATCCCCCTTGCCTAAAAGAACTTCAAATTAGCAAAGAGGAAATATTTTCGAAAGGTTTTTTTGAAGCGGGCGAATACATTAGAGATAAA
>JAUWHC010000059.1 GCA_030606095.1 Promethearchaeota archaeon
ATATTGCTTTTTAAAGCAATTAAATTAGGAATTGCAGGAGAAAATTCAAAAGAAATAGTATGACCAACCTCATCTTTTCCAGAAACCTTTTCAATCTCAAAGTAACCCTCATTGTCTAAAATTTCATAAATCAAATTTTCATTTTTTACCTTTAACTCAGAAGTATTAATAAGTATAGGATTTAAGTTTCCGCTAAATGAATTATTCCAATTACTAATAATTGGTTCTAAAGAATATCGCGCTAAATAGATGTGCATCCCATTCATCCGAACTGGCATTTCAACTGGTTTCCTTGGAGTTCCATGACTTTTTACGAAAATTTCTGTGCCTTTTTTTATTACCATACCAAACTTGTCAAGATAAATGATTGGAAAATATTTAGGTTTTTTACTCGCAGCCCCAACTGGAGCCAGTATTGCTGTCAAATCTCTTTCAGGAGTATTTTCCTTAATTCGAAACTCGATGTCCTTCTCTAATTTGTCTTTTAAGCGGAGATAAGCATCCAATCCCATATTATCTACTTGAAATTTAAACTCTATTTTTTCAAGTTGAGAAAATGAAACATTAGTCAGTAGATCTTCAATTAATTTCTTTCTATTATCAATGATTGCTTCATTGGTGTAATAGATGTCCACTAAGTCGTCTTTTCTATATAATAATACAAGTGGGTATTCTTCATCTACTATGCGAAAAATTTGAAGTTCAAATCCATAGTAAATAGGGTCCTCTTCAAAATCAATAAGCATTAATCGATCTATAGGATCGAAAGTCATGTTGAATGGAGAGAAAAACATATTTTCAGGGGGATATCCATAAATTTTTTGTGAATTCTTATGTTTACCTAGATATTTATGGTGATCCACGACAACCTCTTTCACCTTTACATTATACATCTTCAAGAAAATTGATGTTATTCTTTTTTTAATACTCATTAATAATACAGTTTTTTTTTAATATTCAATACCAAGACGAGCTTTAATCCCTTTTGAAGAATAATAATGCTTGATCATTCTCATCTCAGTGAGTAAATCTGCGCGCTCCTTAATTTTAGGATGCATCTTAGGTCCTCCAGTTAGAATTAATTCGACTTTTTCTGGTTTATTTTCAATCAATTTTAATACATCGTCAACATTTATAATCCCAAATTCGACAGCTACTCCAATCTCATCTAGAATAACGATGTCGTAATCATTACTCATAATTATTATTTCAGCAAACTCCAAACCTTTCCTTCCTTCTTCAAAATCAATTTCTCCTGGAGTTGCGATTAAATCTGGCGTACCAAACTGTTTCAATTCGAAATTTGGAATTCCCTTTACAGCCGTGACTTCCCCATATTGAGGGTATCCTTTCATAAATTGAATCATATACACTTTAAATCCATGACCCGTAGCCCGAAAGCCTTGTCCTAAAGCCGCAGTGGTCTTGCCTATAGGCATTACTATTTATTTATAGCAATTTTACCCCGACCAAAATAAACTTGTACAAGGCCAACATCTAATCTTTTTCTTTCGACCATAATTATCAAGTTCCTTGAATTAATATATACTATAAAATGAATAATAGTATAAAATTGAGTTGTTTCTTATATATTTAAAAATTAATTAAGATATACTTTAACTAGTTGTTTTGATAATTTTCAAAGTTAAGGTTATAATAAAAAAATTAAAGGAATTAATATGAGTTTAAGCAATGAAAACATAGCCCTGTATCGAAAATTACAGGAGCATCTTGATAAAATGCCATTAGGATTTCCTTCAACAAAATCTGGGTCTGACATTAAGTTATTAAGGCGTCTTTTCACCTCCAAAGAAGCTGAAATTGCTATGTATTTAAAATTTGGATGGAATAGAGACCTTGAACCTTTAGAAACCATTTATAAACGTGCGAAAGAAACTGAAATTTCAAAAGAAGAATTAGAACAGATTTTGGATAAAATGGTTCAAAAAGGACTTCTTATGTTTAAAAGGGAGGTAGAAAAGAAATATTATGGTAATGCTTTACTTATGATTGGAATGTTTGAGTTCCAAGTAAATAAACTTACAAGGGAATTTATAGAAGATTTTCATGATTATTTTGGTAATAATTGGCTTGGAGAAGTTATTAAAGTGAAAGGTGCTCAATTACGGGTAATTCCTGTAGAGCAAAGTATAGAATCTGAACATATTATTAGTAATTACGATGATGTCATAAAACTCTTAGAAACTACTGATGGTCCATATATGGTAACTAATTGTATATGTAGGCAAATAAAAGATATTTTGGAACAACCATGTAAAGCTACTTCTCGAAGAGAAGTATGTTTAGCGTTTGGATTTGCAGCAGAACTATATATAGAGCAAGGATGGGGGCGTGCTATAAGTAAAGAGGAAGTTCTTGAAATTCTACGAAAAAATCAGGAGGAGGGATTAGTAATTCAACCAGACAACTCACAAAATTTAACAGTTATTTGTAGCTGCTGTAGTTGCTGTTGTGAAGGTTTATCAAAAATTAAATTATTACCAAATCCCGGAAATCTTACAATAACAAACTTTTACGCTGATGTGGAATCTGATCTATGCTCAGGTTGTGGAACTTGCGTTGAGATTTGCCCAATGGAGGCAATAACGCTCATTGATGATATATCCTCGATCCAGCAGAAACGTTGTATAGGATGTGGAAACTGCGTTGCTAAATGTCCGTCTGAAGCAATTAAACTTTATAAAAGAGAGAGACAATTCATTCCTTATCCGACAATGGATGACCTATACGATAAAATAATGGAAAGAAAATTAAATTTAAAAAAAAAGTTTTAGAAAGATAATAAACTTCATTAAAAAGGTAATTTTTATGGGTAGACACGAAATAATAGATACAAAACTTAATAAATATCTTCGGTTAGCTACTTTCCCCGTTGCCGTAAAATTACTACGGAATCCCGAAGAATTAAATGATATTAAATTTTTAAAAAAAACAGAAAAAAAAATTGCGCTTTGTCAAATTTTCAGCTATGCTAGGTATTACGGATGGACTATGGGTTGTGTAAAGGAGGATAATTTATGTCCGCTAGCCGAAATAAGTCTTGGATTTGAAAAATCACATAAACTTTTCGAAGAGGGCGCTTTTTTTGTAGGAAGATACAATGAGACAAAAGAGGCAGCAAAGAAAACCGCGGCTACAATGCCAAAATTACCACTTGGGCAATATTCTGCGATTGTTTCTGGTGCTTTAAATCGCGTTGATTTTGATCCTGATTTAATTCTAATTTGGGGTAATTCTGCTCAGATTATGAGAATAATTCAGGGTTCTTTATGGAAAAAAGGTGGGAGAGTTTCAATGTCAACTTTTTGTGATGGAGTGTGCGCCGATACTATTTCAAATGCCATTCTTACGGGTGAACTACAGATTGCATTTCCTTGTTTAGGTGATCGCCGTTTTGGTATGGCAACTGATACGGATTTAATTGCCTCAATACCTATGGGAATTATTGACGAAATAATAGAAGGTATGGAAAAAACTCACAGAGCTGGAACAAGGTACCCTATACCATATCAAATGTCGACCCCAGAATTCTTCGTAAAATTAAAAAAGCAATTAGAAAAAGCAAAGAAGAACTAAAATATTTTTTTATATTGTTTTTGGTATTATTTCTATGTAGTTTATTTTTATCGAATTTTATCATGAATCTTATACTTCTATTAGTGAAAAAAAAGAAAGTAAAAGAAAAATAAAAAGGTTAACTAATTTCTTGAAAGGATATTGCTACTTTTTTTGTAATTCCAAATTTTTCTGCCCATTTTCTTATATACTTATTCCTATGTTCTTTAGTGAGATCTAAAAGAATAAATGCAGGAATTGCGGCAATTGATATAAGAAACATCATTGGTAAAAATAAAATTAGATTTGGAATTAACATCACCCCAGTCATTTCAGTTAGGAACTGAGAAATTAATTTGTAATATGAAAATATTACTGCTATTCCAGCATAACCTTTCATCAGATTCATATACCATCCTCCGACAGATCGTCCTATAATAGGTTGTTCTAATTGTTTTTTTCTAACTTTTTCTTGATTGCTATATACGATTCCAGCATCATTTAGGAACCAAACAGGTGAAAATAATCCCATTCCAATAATTATTGTGATTGATAAAATTATTAAAAAAGCAATAATATTGACTGTACTTGGCATATTACTAATATCACCAATATTATATACAACCACTTCAGCTATGTCAGAATTTAAAGCGAACATCAGTGAAAAATTAATAGCCAATAATGCTGGAAAAATTCCCTTATTCATACTTTTAAATTTCTGCGATTTTAGATTTTCTTGAATTCCATAATCCATCGAAAAACCAATTGTTTTCTTATGAATAAATAAAAACAATGGCGATAATATGTAACCAAAAAGAAATCCACCAATTATAGCACCAATAGGCCAAATGAAAAGCAATAGAAGAATGGTTTCTGTGAATCCTTTACCAGGAATGAATTGTGAAATATCTTGATCTCCTCGGATAGGTTCTAAAAATAAAAATATTATGATAATAAGTGCGCTTAATCCTCCAATAAGATACAGAGATTTTTTATATTTTGAGATTCCCATCATTTTCTACCTTATAAGCTAAATTCAAATTAATTTATAATTTGTATATAAAATATGATAATATCTAATATCTTTAAAAATTAATCAAAAACCCATAAGGTAAGTACAAGAGAGCCCATTCCTTTTCAATTATCTATTCAGAAATTTTCCTTAGATGGAAAAGGCAATTAAAAAGAATAAATAAATAAATCTTTTTATAAAACAAGAATTGTTTCTAAATATTGTTTTAATATCTAAAATTCAACATTCTATAAAGTGAGGAGATTAAAAATTCGAAGAAGTAAATTAATGACCTTAGATGATGCAATTTCTACTTACATTCAAGATGGTGATCTAGTTGGTTTTGGGGGACTTTCATTTTGGAGAAAACCGATTAGTGCTTGTAGAGAAATAATTAGACAAGATAAAAAGGACTTATCTCTTTGCACTTTTGTTGGAGGTATTGAAATTGATTTGCTTGTAGCTGCAGGTTGTGCGTCTAAAGTGAGAGCTAGTTTCGTAGGTATGGAAATTTTTGGTATGGCTCCAAATTATAGGAAAGCTGTTGAATCCAGGTCAATAAAAATATCTGAGGAAAGTGAAGCTTCTATTGCTTTAGGATTAAGAGCATCCTATTTGAAAGTGCCTTTCATGCCTTTAAAAGGTATTATAGGAACTGATATGCCAAAAGTAAGGAATGATATTAAACAATTTAAAGATCCCTTGGGCTCAAATACAGAGTTAATGGCATTACCAAGAATAGATTTGGATGTAGCTATCTTACATGTTCCTTATGCAGATGAATATGGAAATGGAAATATTGCTGGAGCTGTTTGGATGGATGATGATATGGCCAAGACTGCAAAAAAAACAATTATTACCTGTGAGAGATTAGTTGAAACGGAAGATATTAGATATTTAAAAGGAAAAGCACAAATACCTATGCAAACTAGTGACGCTGTTATTAAAATACCGTTTGGAGCTCATCCCACTTCGTGCTTTGATCGTTATACATTCGATGCACTTCATATCCAAGAATATCTTAAAATGAATTTTAAAGAATACAAACATAAATTTATCGATGTAAAATCGAACGCCGAATATTTAGATAATGCTGGTGGTGCAGAAATGATATTAAACATCTTATTGTAAAAAAATAGCCAAATTTTAAGCTATTAAGGTCAATTCTAAAAGAGATTAATTATTTTTTCAAGCCTTTCAATTTCAGTTTATTGGTAGAAAAATTAAAAAGTTTACTTTGATACGGTAATTCTAAACCAGATAGATTTTTATCTATGATATTAGTTGTTGAATATATTTCTCAAAAAAAATAAGATTTTTTTCAAAAATGATTTATTTAGAAGTTCAATTACCAGATATTCCGGGAAGTTTAATAGAACTGATTAAACCAGTCTCCCAAAATGGGGGAAATATCTATGGTGTATTACACCATCACGATAAAAAAATTAATAACGTGATTCCAGTTGATATTTGGTTTGAATTAAGCGAGGAACTAATTGAATTATCGCTAGAAAATATAAAAAAAGACTTAATCGAAAAAAATATACAAATTATAAAGATTTCATTAGGTTCTAAAAATAAAGTTTTAACTTTTATATTAACTGGGCATGTTTTCGACACAGATATAACAGATACAATTAAACGATTGGATTCAAAGAACATTAAGGTTCTTGAATTACACGCTAAATTTACTGAAGTTGATGAAATAAGTAGTGTTATAATGAAAGTAGAATTTCCTGAAGTTATGACAAAATTCGAATCAATTACTGAAATTGAAAAAATATGTGAAGAGAAAAATCTCTTTTTAATACGATCTTAGTAAATTATTTATGTGTATCGAAATGGAAGTAAAAATCTGTTTAATTGGAAAAGGAAATGTTGGAACCTGTTTTCTTCAGTTATTGAAAGAAAAACGAGATAATATTAGAGTTAATTTTAACTTCAATTGCAAATTAGTTGCAATTTTCGAACACGACGGCGCTCTGATCAATAACAATGGAATAGATTTAGAAAATATATTGGAGGATTCCACTAATTTGAGAAAAAATCAATATTGGAAAAGTAATGTGAAAGCTCAGGATTTAATTTCTACTTTAGATATAGATTTATGTATTGAAACCACACCTACTAATCCAAATACTGGAGAACCCGCATTAACACACATTATACAGGCATTGAGTAATAATATCGATGTGATTTCATCAAATAAAGCACCGTTTTATTTACAGTACGAAAAAATTAAAAATTTAGCTGAAAAGATGAATTGTTTAGTGAAATTTGAAGCAACGGTTGCAAGTTGCGTTCCTGCTTTATCAATAAAAAAGAATCTTATTGGAAATACTATCTCTCGAATTAGAGCAATATTAAATGGTACAAATAACTATATTCTAAGTCGCATGACAGCTGAGGGAATTTCTTTTTCAGTAGCATTAAAAGAGGCACAGGAGTTAGGTTATGCCGAAACGGATCCAACTTTAGATATTAATGGTTATGACACGGCTGGGAAACTTGTAATTCTATCAAACGAGTTACTCGGATGGTCAAAAACTATTGAAGATGTAAAGATTAAAGGAATCACTAAAATCACGCCACATGCATTAGAATTAGCTAAATTAGATGGTTATGTAATAAAACATATAGCTATTGCTGAAGAAAATAATTTAATCGTAGAACCAAGGTTGGTTAAAAGAGATTCACCTTTAAATATTCAGGGTACATTAAACCTTATTGAACTTCAAACGATGTACGCTGGATCCATAATATTATTAGGGAAAGGAGCTGGTGGTTTTGAAGCAGCATCTGCTATATTAAACGATCTTATTAGCATCGCTATAAAGAGAAGAAAAATAAATAGAAATTGAAGTTAAAAAGAAGAGGTTTTTGAAACGAGTTTTCATTCCACAAATTATAATTCATTAGATGTAGATTTCAAAACTGCTGTTTTACAAGGTCAAGCCTTGGATAAAGGATTATTTATGTTAAATAAAATTCCTAGACTGACTGATGATACGATTGATTCATTCAAAAACATGGATTTTGTTGATATTGCTAATAATGTCATTTCAAAGTTCATTGGAAATATTATATCGAGAGAGAAGCTTCAACAAATCGTTAATAATGCCTTAGATTTTAAAATACCTATCGAAAAGATTGCAAATAATGATTATATATGTTATTTAGATCGTGGTCCTACATGTAGCTTTAAAGATTTTGGAGCAAGAATGTTAGCTAGAATAATGGAACATTTTCTCGAAATCGATAACAAGAATATAACAATATTAACGGCGACCTCAGGAGATACAGGAAGTGCTGTTGCTCAAGCATTTTATAAAATGTCAAGAATCAAAGTTGTGGTATTGTATCCAAAAAACGAAATCAGTGATTTACAAAGAAAACAAATGACAACGCTAGGTGAAAATATAATTACTTTAGGGATAAAAGGTAAATTTGACGATTGCCAAAAGTTAGTAAAAACAGCTTTTGCTGATAAAGAATTAAGACATGTAAATTTATCATCGGCGAATTCTATAAATTTTGGACGTTTAATGCCTCAAACGCTTTATTATTTCTGGAGTTACTCCAAAATTGTTGATAAAAAGAACGAGAAGGTAATATTCTCTGTTCCTTCAGGAAATTTCGGGAATCTTACTGGAGGTTTAATTGCTAAGAAAATGGGGCTTCCTATAGAGAAGTTTATCTCAGCAGTTAATGAAAACAACGAATTTCCAGCATTTCTAAGAACGGGAGTTTATACCAAAGTCGAACCATCGATAAATTGCATATCTAATGCTATGAATGTTGGTCATCCTTCAAATTTAGCAAGAATATTTGATCTTTATGGAGGTCAAATAGATGAGAAAGGAATAATACATAGAATACCAAATATGGAAGAGCTTCGCAATGATATCGTTTCGTATTCCATAAGCGATGAAGCAACTAAAGATGAAATCGTCAATTTTTATAATAAATATAAAAGAATAATAGAACCTCACGGAGCTGTTGGATGGGCTGCGCTCCAGATATATCGTAATAGTTATCCGAAGAATAACGATGTTAAATCAATAACTTTTGAAACTGCGAACCCTTCAAAATTTCCTTTAGAAATAATCAAATTAATCGATATCGTTCCAGAAATGCCATATTCGTTATTATTAATACAAGATAAGCCCGAATTTCCAAATCCAAAAGAGATTAACGATTATACAGACTTTAAGGAATTTTTATTAGAAAAATTTCAAGATTAGAGGTCGTATTTATAATCTAATTGGAAAATCCTAAATATTTAGAAATTAAATTTTTTAATTCTTCATATTCATTAGCAACCGGGAATTCTGGAAATTGTTCAACAACAAGTTTTGGTGGTCTAAACAGGATACCATGTTTTGCTTCCAATAACATGGATACATCGTTGTACGAATCCCCTGCTGCAATCACTTCGTAATTTAACTTTTTTAAAGCTAACACTGTCTTTTTTTTCATCTCACTAATACGAATTTTATAATCAGTAATTATACCTTCTTTATCAATTTCGAGATTATGACAAAAACACATAGGAAAACCTAATTTTTTCATAAAAGGCATTACAAATTCAATAAAGCTATCAGTGACAATAACTACTTGGGCTATTGTACGAATATAATCCAAAAACTCCTTTGCACCTGGTAGTAGTTCCATATTCGATATAATTTTCTGAATAGCTTCAATAGTAATCTTATTCTTTTTTAATATTGCTATTCGATTTTTCATAAGGACATCATAATCAGAAATATCTCGAGTGGTTAATTTGAGATCATCAATTCCAGTAGCTTTACTTACCGCAATCCATACCTCTGGAGTGAAAACACCCTCTAAATCAAAACAGACAATGTACATAATTACAAAGATAAATATCAAATAGTTTTTCAATTTTTACTTTTTTCAACACTTTTATAATTATTTTCTTTAGTTCGTATCCAGATTAAGGCGCCAAAAATCTTAACTATAAATTTTTATTTAGATTTTCATTAAATCTCAATTAAAGAGGATAATTTTAAGATGGGACTCTTAAAAAATCTTAAATGTTTTCTTTCTGCCAAATAACAATAACTTTGGAATTCTAAAAAATAAATTTTTAATAATCTTGTAAAAGTGAAAAATTGATGGGTGTTTCTTCTAAAGATTATACGATAGATGAATTAATGACAGTTTTAATGGCGAGAGAAGTCAGAAATGATGATGTAATGATCGTAGGGGTGGCAACACCAATGGTCTGGGCAGCATTTACATTGGCAAAATTAACACATGCCCCTGATGCAATTTATCATTACATTATGGGGAATACTTTTGTTATTGAACCACGACAGGTTTCTCTTCTTTATTTAGAAATGAATACAGCACGAGCGTATAGATTCCAAAATTCTGTTGAATGTACCTTGGAGTCACTTCCTTCTGAAAAATTGACAACCATAGAATTTTTTCGACCCGCTCAAATAGACCAATTTGGAAATACTAATAATGTATGTATAGGAGATTGGAAAAGTCCAAAAATAAGGCTACCTGGAGCCGCAGGAATTTTAGATTTTAGTATGTTCTATAAAAGAGGATCTTTTCTATATACCCCCCGACATGATTCAAGAACTTTTGT
>JAUWHC010000340.1 GCA_030606095.1 Promethearchaeota archaeon
AATGTGTAGCCTTTCATCCAATCGGGTTTATCTTGAATTCCTAGTAAAATATCTTCGGCTACATCCGCAAATGTTATGTTTGAAATTAACTCTGGGAGTACATTTGGGTCTTTACATAAGCCAAATACTATATCTCTCATCTTAGGTTTGGGAAATAGCTTAATAGAGAGTTTTGTAATAATACCTATGGTACCAAATGAGCTAATAAACAAACCAATGAAATCTGGAATGGGACCTCTCGTAAACCAATAATCTGAAACCGCACAAGAGCCTAATTTATATAATTCTCCATCAGGGAGTACAACTTCTAATCCATTAATCATAGAACCGTGATCTCCAAATTTTTGGGATAAATAACCAGATCCATGAATTAACGCGTTACCGGCAATTGTAACCGAAGGAGGTGCATCTGGAATTGGCGGTTGTAACCTTGGATGATTTTCATTTAAATACGCTAAAAGTTGTCCTGAAGTTACTCCCGCTTCTACCAGGGCAAACCGACTTAATTCGTTAACTTCTAATATTTTATTCATGCGTTTCATATCCATAACTATGCCCCCTTTTACGGGAATTACAAGCCCGCTTAACGTTAAACCACCACCCATAGGAACTATTGGAATTTTTTCTCGATTTGCTAGTTTAATGATTTCCTGAACTTCTTTAGATGTATTTGGCATCACTACGAAGTCTACAGGTCGGGGAAGTGATGCTCCCGGATCTTGGGAGTAAATATATAAATCTTCCGAACGATTAGAGGCATAATCTTTCCCAACAATTTCTTCCAGCTCATTTAAAATATTAATTTCATTCAATATTTACAACTTGTTGTATTTAATTATGAATTTTTTAGAATTATTTGAATAAAGATTGAAATATTATGTTAATAATTCAAAATACTTTTTTTTCTATTTAAGTTTATAATTTATTAGAGTCTAAAAGAAATTTCAGAATGTTAATTGAAGAATTTTTATTGTTAATAAAATTAATAAAAATATGAGTATTCAAGGGAAAAAAGAAGGGATTTTCCGACTTACCGGTACTATTTTAATTATTATAAGTCTTGCTTTTTCAATGATTTTTAATTATTTTATCTTAAACAATTCGGTCTTATATCTAATCTTGATTCTAATTAACGTACCTCCTTTAATTCTAAGTATTTTATTAAAGTTGGAACTAGATGTTATTACTAAAAATTCATTGAAATTTATATTTACAATATCAACGATATTTTTAAGTCTCATTATAGTAACTATTTTTTTTCATTCGTTTTTAATGATTAAGTTTGTTTTAATCGTTAGTTCTAATCTTTTGCTTATTATTTGTTGGCACTTTTCGCTTTCAATTTATAAAAAAAAGAAGTTAATTTTCATTTTTAGTGGTACAGGTTATTGTATTATAATTTTTATTTTATGGCTTGCCAATTTCGTTTCATATAGCTTTCTTGTATTTATTTTAATTCCATTGGTTCTTGTTCTTATAGGAATACTACTAATAGTCGTAGCAGAATTAAGTATGAAAAAAAAAGGATTACTTAACTATATTTAATATTTAAAAAAAGAATTATTCTCTTAATTTATCCCAGAATGATTTCAATTCTTCTTTAGGAAAGCTGTATTTAATATTAGACGGTATTGAAGGTTCATCCCTGAAAAACTGTGGGACATCATTCATGTCTTCTGTAATGCTTGCTTTTTCGTTAAATTCAATTTCTGTTTTTAGTATTTTTTTTCCAATTTCGATTACATCGTCTCTGTTTAAATTAAGATTGTACATAGCATTAATCGCATGAGCGATAAGTTCCATGTTTTCGTAACTAGGTCCAATAAAATAGCAGCACCCTACTGAATCCATGACAGTCGTATATAATTGTAATTCGTACGACAATTCAAATTTGCCTTTATTCTCAGTTAATTCGCCGTAATTTTTAGCTTGATTTGCAGTTCTACCTGCTATAGCTGCTCCAGCAGTATGGTCGGCACCCTGCGGAGAAGTAGCAAATGTTACTCCCATTCCCTTAAATACTCTTGGATCGTAGCCAGAAATGCCTTGCCCTTTTACTTGAGGAACTCTTTTTGCATTTAATTTCTCACCAATATTTTTAACACCATTTCCATACAGTTTTCCTAATTCCGTGTTGTTCCTTATTTCTTTATCCAAAATTTCAAAAACCTTTTGAGCGTTGCCCCATTCAATTTTTCCACAATCCATAGCAACTCCTACAGTACCACCAAATTCAATCGTGTCAATACCATTATCGTCACATAAACGATCAATTTTAGCCAAGCTATCTAAATCGTCAATCATTAAATTAGAGCCATTTAGTGCCATTGTCTCGTATTCAAGACTCGAAGTTAAATGATTGCCATCTTCGTCCACAATTAAATTAGAGCATTTTATTACACAGTTAGGAGAACACGCCAATCGATTTTTTCCCCCTCGAGCTATTATAAGCTCGTGGAGTTTTTCTCCAGTAATATTTTCGATTTTATCAAAAGAACCCATGCGAAAGTTTTTAGTAGGAATTCCTCGATATCCGCTCATTGCTTTCATCATTAAAGGCGTTCCAAAGGTAGAAAACACTTCTTTAGTTTTTGCTAAATTTTTTGCAAATGGAGTCGAAGATTCCCTAAATTTTTTTAAATCGTGAATTTTAACTTTTGATTCTTTTGTGGGTTTAATTACTATAGCTTTAATTCCTTTAGAACCCATTACCCCCCCTAGACCACCACGTGCGGCGTGCCTGCTAGGATATCCTTCTAAATCATTAGCAGCAATAGTAGCAGCTTTCATCATAAATTCACCTGCTGGTCCAATGGAGTAAATACCTACATTTTCTCCGAATTTTTCTCTTAACTTTCGATGAAGCTCGTAATTTCCTAATCCTTTATATTCGTTGCCTTGTAGTAATTCAATTCCGTCATCGGTAATCAATATGACTTTCAGTTCTAGAGAACTATTTTGCAACACTAACGCCCTTATTCCATGCATAGCTAGCATCATAGCACCTCTACCTCCGACATTCGCTTCTTTAATACCATTGGTTAAAGGGCTTTTACTCCCTGCTGAAGTACGAGCAGAATTTGGAAATGGACTTCCAGTAAGTGTGCCATTTGCTATAATAAGCTTGTTTTTTGGTCCAAGTGGGTCGCAATTCGGTGGAACTTCGTCGTGAACGATTTGAGATGTCAATCCACGGCCTCCTAAAAGAAGATATTTTGAATCGCTAGTTATTTCTTCGTAATCAATTTTATTTGAATTAACATCGATTCTTATGATTTTCATAAGTAAAATAAAATTAGAAATTATATTACCTTTACTTCCAAATTAATCAAATAAAAAAAGAAAGATTTTTAAAAATATAATTAAAATTTGTTGTAATGTACTATCTTTTCGAGTGGTTTACGCTCCTCAACATCTCCCTTCTGTTTTACGGGATAGCCTAATGGAGTTAGAGTTAAGACTCTGTATTTCTTTGGTATTTCAAGGATTTCTCTTATTTTATTTTCGTCAAACCAACCGATCCAGCAAGTGGCCAAACCTTCTGCCGTTGCGGCTAAGATTAGATGTTCGAAGCAAATTCCACAATCTAAT
>JAUWHC010000344.1 GCA_030606095.1 Promethearchaeota archaeon
TAAAAAGAATTTTATACTTCTCTTTTTGGATTTTACTATATCTATTATCATAGAAGCTTGAGGTTGAATTATATTTCTCAATAATATTTTTTTTCTTATCTAAATCTTTATTTAAAGGTTTCAAGAAAATTACCAAACAGAGCAAAATATAAGAATAATTAATATCCGATAAAAAGGTTTTAATTCAAAAAAGTTTTTCTTTAAATTATCTTTTCAATAATTATATTATAAATGTTTTTATAGTAAAGGTTAAAATATGTCAAATCCGAATATTAGAAATAAGAATCCTCTAGCAATCCTTCAAAATGCCCAGAACAGTCAGATATTGCTCAGACTAAAAGATGGCACTGAATATAAAGGGCTCTTAAAAGAAATTGACGCTTACATGAACATGATTCTAGAAGATGCGACTGAAATCATGGAAGGAAGTCCCGTAGCTAAATATAACGAGATATTTATTCGCGGTAATAATTTGCTTTTCATAAAACCAGACGCAAATCAGTTAAAAATATAAAATCAAAAAATCGGAAGCAAATCATCTAATTTCCTTGTTTCAAATGCTCAATTTTTAATTCTTAAATTATTTAAATTGAGAGCTTAAATTGATTGATAATAAAAGCTCAGATTCCAATCTCGTATCAATTATAGGTTATGGAACTTTTATAACTCGGAATCTATGGAAGGATAAACTCAATGTTGAAGTATGTCTTTTAAAAAATTTTACAAGAGTTTTTCCTAAAAATAGTTGGTTTCCTTATGCTTTACCTTCAAAGAATTCCTTTTGGACTTTAAAATTTGATGTGAACCAACAAGAATTAGAATTGTTAGATTCAATCGAAGGTGTTTTTGATGATTTTTTTAAAAGAATAATCACCGAAGTTTATGGAAAAAATAATAGTATATTGTCTGCTTTCATCTATGTACCTACAAAAAGGACAATAGCTTCACAAAAATTATCTCTGGAATTAGATAAAACCGATCGTTGGAAGGAAGAAATTAAAAAATATCCCGAGATTGTAGAAAAATTTCCTGAATTGGTGTTATAATTATTTGATTAATTTTGGTTTTACCATATTATTTTTTATAACGGCGTAGGACGCTGGATTTGGTGAAAACTTACCTCGATAATTAGCTGAAGAAAATATAGATAACAACCGCTCGTTGAAAAACCATCTATAACCTTCAGGGAATACTTCGTGTGCTCTAATTAAATATTTTAAATTATACTCTTTCATAAAATCATTAAAAACATCTTCTCCAAAAAATTTTATTCCAGGACCTCTAAAGCTTTCTGAGAATCCTTTTAAGTCGGATTTAGGGTCGTTCCACATAATTTGTTCTAGGCTTTTTGCTATGCTTTTGAATACAGAAACAATATCTCTTGGTTTTAATCCTCTCAACTTCCTTAAAATCGCGACATCTTCGGGAATTCCGCCATGCAGACATAGTATGCCTTTATTTACTAAAGCACAAAAGGGAAGTACATTGTATACGGCTAAAACTTCTTCAAATTTTTTTTGATCGTTAAATCTATATTTAAATTCTTGGAAGAATCCATAGGCTTTGTTCATTTCCAAAGTTTCGTGATTCCCTTTTAATAGATAGTATCTATTTGGATATCTAATTTTTAAAGCAAGAACCAAAATTAAACACTCTAACTGATTTGTACCCCGATCAACGATATCACCTAGAAAAATTACAAACTTAGGCTTTTTTTCATCTATTATTTCAATCAATCTCTGTAAAGTTTCTAAATTTCCATGAATATCTCCAATAACCCATACTTCGCTATTAGAATCGTCGAGGTTAAACTCTAATAACAGTTTTTCTTCTTTAAAAATCTCTTCTGCTTTTCCTAAAATCTGTGAAATATACTGAAAATCTAATTTAGAGATTTTATACGGTTCCTTTATAATGTTATCTAAAAACGGTTTATCTATCACTTTTAATCTTATTACAAGTAAAATTTTAAATATATCTCTATTAATTGTACTTTAACTTTTAAATTAATATCTTGCATTTCTATAAATAAAGGATTTGATTATAAGAATTAGTGCTAATAAAAAATCTCAAGGAAACAATTTTTTTTGTTAAAAATCCATGAAAATGCCGTCGTCTAAAAACAGAATACTAATTTTGGAAAACTTAATTAAGAAATTCGAAAATGAGATAGTTATCGAAAAGAAAAATAATCGAGATCGTGGAGTAGTTTATACTCCTCAACCAATTGCGGACTTTATGGTATTAAACATTTTTAGAATCTTTTTTGACGATTTCCTAGAGCTAAGAAAAGTCTTTCAAACAAACTGTGATTACGCCAGTCTAAAACAATTACTCGCAAAAAATAAAAGTCTTAAAGATAGATTTGAAACAAAAATAAGAAATATCAAAATTCTAGACCCAGCTTGTGGCACGGGAAGATTTTTAATCGCCATTGCCAAAGTTCTCTTTAATATCAATAAAATAATTGAGTTAGGGTGCCCCGATTACGATATTAAGAAAAAAATAATTCAAAACAATTTATATGGAATCGAAATTGATAAGTCGGCATACTTAATATCAAAACTAAGATTAATAATGTGGCTTTATTCGGATGTGGAGTCCCCTTTTTTAGACGATTGGCCTTATATCAATTCAAATTTAGACGAAATTGAAAATTATATCATTAAATTCAACCTGAACTTTAATATATTTAATTTAGATTATCTTCTTGAATTTGATTCAACTGATATTGATATCATAGTCGGAAATCCTCCTTACGTCGAAAATAAGAAGATATTAGATATAGAATTCAAAAAAAAAATCAAAAAAAAATTTGAATCTGCTTATGGATTGTTTGATCTTAGTATTATTTTTATTGATAAATCGATAGAATTATTGAAAAATGGAGCTGGATGCCTATCTTTTTTAACTACTAATAAATTTTTATCAGCCGATTATGGTCTGAAAATTAGAGAGATAATGTTGCGAAATACAGAGCTTAAGGAAATTATTAATATATCTTCATTACCGATATTTCAAAAAACAGCGGCTTATCCAATAATAATTTCTTTAAAAAAAAAAACTAACACAGGCAATACGATTCTAATAAAGAAATTTGAGAGCATGAAAGATTTTAACTATTTGCAAAACGAAAAAATAACAGAATTATCCCAAGATTCAATAAAAAACCTCCCTTCATCTGCAATACCAATATCCTCTGATGTAAGCTTAGTGAACTTCTTGTATACAAATTTCAAACCAATGATACAAGTTATAAAGGGTTTAAAAATTATATATCGTCCTTTTGGGTTCATTAAATGGGCGGAACATTTCAAAAATATCAGTAAAAATAAGACTTCTAACAAAGATTTAATATTGATAGGAACCGGAAATGTATGCAAATTTTACATTGATTTCAAAAAACGCATAAAAATCGCAAAAGTAAATCACGAAATATCATATTTTAGCTTTCCATCAGAGCAAAAAGAAGTTTGGGATAACTTAAATAGTGAAAAAATAATTTTTAGGGAAATTGCTAAGGATATTACTTGTGTGTACGATCCGGGT
>JAUWHC010000281.1 GCA_030606095.1 Promethearchaeota archaeon
TGATAGAAGACCAGAGTTCTATCTTCAATAATCATAAATAGATTCAAACCATGAAAGCTGCTGTATTTGATGGGCATAAAATTGCCATTAAAGAAGTGCCTAAACCTGAACCTGAAGATTCTCAAGTTTTAATTCAAGTAAAAGCTGTGGGAATTTGTGGCACGGATATAGCAATTGTAAGTGGATATCTTCCAACTCCAATTCCACTCATATTAGGGCACGAATTTGCTGGTGAAATTGTAGAAGTAGGGAAAAATGTGGACCACGCTTGGCTAGGTAAACGAGTGACTTCAGAAATTAATACTAACATTGATTTTGAATGTTACTATTGTAAACGAGAGATGTTTTCACAATGTATCTCTAGAAAAGCTTTAGGGATCGATATCAATGGAGCGTTCGCAGAGTTCATTGCCGTCGAGTCTTATTTGATTCACGAATTACCGAAAAAGATTTCTTACGAAGAAGCTACCTTTATCGAACCGTTAGCCGCGGCCTATCAAACATTTGAAATGATGCCTATAGAAAAAGACGATAAAATTGTCGCAATTTTTGGTCTTGGAAAGTTAGGTTTATTGCTAATTCAAGTTGCGCTATTAAAAGGATTGAAGTTAATTGTAATTGACGGTTCAGATAAAAAACTTGCCTTAGCCAAAAAGTTTGGCGCACACTATTCAATTAATCGTTTGAATGTAAAAGATATACCAACTGAAATTAAAAATTTAACAAAAAACATTGGAGCTGATATCGTTGTTGATACTACAGGAAACCCAGATGCCCTAAAGGATGTTGTTGCTTCGTGTAAAACGCGAGGTAAAATCCACATGAAAAGTACTCACGGGTTAGAGACTCCAATTAATTTTACCGATATTGTGGTTAGGGAAATTACTATTTATAGCAGTAGATGTGGTCCCTTTGAAAAAGCTATTAAAGAGTTAAGTTCAGGAAAAGTTAAGGTTAAAGAATTAATTTCTAAAGAGTATGCCTTAGATAATATTCAAAAGGCTTTTGTTTCTTACGAGAAAAACCGAGATCATATAAAAACTATTATCTTAATTTAGAAAAAATTACTTGGTCCTCCAAGAAACTTATTATCTTTTTGCATGTTCTTCGAATTGTATTCTTATTTGGATAAAAAAGTTCTGGTCTTGGACATTCGCTATCAAAAACACATGAGTTCTTATCTGAATCGTAAATTAAAGGATAGAATCGGCATCCTTGAGGTCTTATCTCGTAAATTTTGCATAGTTTTGTTTCCCCATCGAAAAAGAAGCAATGTCCGTTAACATTTTTTAATTGATAAAAGTTATCTTCAGTTTTTTTTACAAAATCTGTTTTTCTCAAGGTTGATTTATAATTACTAACGATAGCTTCGATATCTTGTTCAGAGAGAATCATCTCTGTCTCGATACAGCACTTTCCACAATCTTCACATCTATTCTTCATGTTATTTTTTCTATTAGTTTGTTTGATTTTAGGATTAGCTCTTAATCGTTAACGCTACGATGAACTATCCCATAAATTTATTTCTATTCCCGAATATAGTATTCCCAACCAGGTTTCCAAGAGTTCGTTAGCCTCCAATCTTCAGCAATAGCTTGTCTCCATGTTTTACTTCTTAAAATTACATCTAGCGCTAATTGAGGAGCATGATGAGCAACGATAGCGACATGTTTTCCAGAATATTTTCTCTTTAAGGAACTTAAAAACTTAGAAATCCTAGCTTCAACATCCTTATAACTTTCTCCATTAGGGAACGGTTTTTTAATATAATCTATCAAATTGGAGCTAAATTCAGAAATAAGTTTATTTGTGAAATCACCAAGTTCAGCTTCTCTTAATCGCTTATCTTGAATTATTTGAAATTTACTGCCAAATGCAAGATTAGCTGTATCAATAGCTCTCTTTAAATCAGAAGAAAATATAACTTCGAATTTTTTATTTGATACTATCTTTCCTAACTCAATTGATTGCTTTATTCCTAAATTTGATAATTCACCAGGTAACCAACCAGCAGCTATTCCCATCTCGTTTTGTGTTGTTGTTCCGTGAACAAAATAAGTTATTTTTATCATTTTTTTTACTTGATAACAAAATACATTCTTCGATTATTTTTTCCTTTATTAACAGTTTTAATTATTTCTATCTTACCAATTTCTTTCAGACTATTAATGTGCGTCCCACCATCTACCTGTTCGTCTATATCTCCAATTTTAATAATACGAAATTCCCTAATGTTTTTCGGTAATCCTATTGCTAATCTAGCTAGTTCTGGTTTTTGTAAAACTTCTTCTCGAGACATATAACCTATTGTAACAGGTAGATTTTTTTGGATAATTTCATTTGCTTCATTAACATAGGTATGCAATTTCTCGGGAGAATAATCCTCCATTGAGAAATCCATTCTTGCTTTATCTAATTCAATTTGGTTGCCTGTGATTTTAGCGTTCGCTCTTCGGAATAGTAGATTTGAGACAAGATGGCAAGCAGTATGGTAACGCATATAGGTATACCGCCTCTCCCAATCAATTTCGCACGAAACCAAATCTCCTTTTTTTAATCCAGGTTTGTCTACTTCGTGGCTAATTTCTCCAGAAAATTTGCCAACATAAACGACTTTAAATTTCTCACCTTCTTTAGAGATATAACCCTCGTCCCATGGCTGACCTCCTCCTTTTGGGTAAAAAGCAGTTTTATCTAATATAATATATTTATGTTCTTTAACATTGATAATTTTAGCATCCCACGTTTTCAAGTAGGAATCGTTCATATAGAGCGTATCTGTCATATATCTAAAGAAAGAAGGGTTTTTAAAAATTTTTTCGTAATTTTCGTAAAGAAGAATTATATCGTTATAATAATTCCAAATTATTTATGTTCTTATTAACTTAATTGAAGTTAAAATAGTCCAAGCTGCTATATTTATTGTTAATATCCACTCAATTAAAGGGGTTAAGGTAAATAGTAATATTATTAATTCTAAAGCCGTTGTGAAACCAATAATGACATGATATTTTTTATATTCACCACTCTTTAACATTAAATAACTATAAAGGGAAATGCATATAACGGTCCCTATAAAAGCATTAAAAGCAACAAATGCGTGAAACATTCGAAATATATCTAAATAATCGGGGTCAGGAAGAATTCCAACTAACGCTATGCTTGCCGAGCCACTTATTGCGATAATGGTGGCTAATCTACGGATAAATTCATTAATATTAACAAGGCTTTTTTCCAGATATAATATGAAAGGAATGCCCAAACTACCTCCTGTGACAAAGGCTATACTAAACAACGTTTTTGCAATTCCATGTCCTAACGAGCTTACGGAATTTACGAGAGGGTTGTAATTTGGAGTTAGGAATGCAGCCATAACAATAAAAACTATGGTTATTAGAGTACCTAACAATCCAAAATAGCATTCTATTTTAGAAAGGTGAACATCAACAATATGGATGAGTCTTTCCTGAGTAAGCTGCTCGCTCTTTAAATCTTTTAGAGTCGCTGATTTGTCTAATGTTATTGAGAGCTTATTAATAATCCCCTTTACTCCTGATATCGGCTTAGTTATCGTTTCTGCGCGTACTTTATACCATAACGCAGAAATAGTTCCTTCTAATGTCACTATGCCATTTACAACTGTCGTTTTAATATTATATACTTTTAGAAACTTATCCTTAAAAAATTTCGAAACTACTCTTCTCTTAATTTCCTCATCAGAGTTTTGCATAATTAACCCCTCATTTAGAATAGACTATTCTAATTTAGATCAATATGCTATTTAATAAAAATTTAATGGTTGAATTAAATACAATTTGAAGTTTTTGTTCAAAAATTAATCATAAAGATATTTTACATCAAATATACCCACACAAATGTAAAAATCGTAATATATTTTAAATTCAGATTAATAATTAGCGAGTGAATTAGTTTTTTCAAAAATTTTTTTCTTATTTTTGAATAAATATTTTAAAAATTAGAATAAAAAAAATTTAAACCTTTAACCCTAACGGGGTTGTCGACACACATCTAGTATTTTCATGGGTGTCTCATTCAAAAAAGGGAATATTATTTACATTTAAGCGAAATCTATTTATCATTTGAATCTCAACGTAAAAAAGCGCGAAATCTTTTTGCATACTTTACAATAGTAGTAGCCTTCTTCTGTACCATTTGTTATAGTTTTACATTTCAGACAAAATATCATTCCAAATCAAGTGTTAAAGGTTAGGATTTATTTTAAAGTTTGAAATTATAAGAAAAAAGTACGCCTAAATTTTGATTGATATTTAAAAAGTAAGAGTTTAAAGAAAAACTATAAATTTTAAATAATTAAATATTAATCTCAGAGATATCAATTTAAAAAATAACCGAATATTTTATTCAAGTGAAGCGCATGAAATTTGTTGAATATAAGAACGA
>JAUWHC010000241.1 GCA_030606095.1 Promethearchaeota archaeon
ACAGAAGAATTTGTAGAACAAGAAGAGAAGAGATATCGTTGTCCAAATTGTGGCAATCCACTTTTTCGGGGAGCAAAACGTTGTAATAAGTGTAAAGTCGATGTAAATGTAGATTAATTATTAAAATGAAAAAAAAAAAAAAGAAATTATCATCTATTATTTACTGAGCTCCTAACAAGCATTTTAAAAGTTTCGTCTTCTAAATTGTTAAACATTTTTAATTCATTCCCCAAAAAGTTTTTTAGCGCTACTCTTATTGCTTCGCTTCGACTTGGATATACACCCAAGTCATTTAATACTTGAATTGCCGCTAAATACTTCTCAGGTAAATTAATAGTTATTATCTTCATTCTTACCAACCCTTAATTTGTTTAAAATAATAATTTGAAGTTTAAACTGTTTTAACTGTTTAATTACTAATCATATTTTGTCGGATTATTTATAAATTAAGAGTATTAATCCTTTAATGGTGTTAACGGCTTAATCTTTAACGAATAATTAATATTAAGCGCTTAATAGGATTAAAAAAATTAATAAGAAGTTGTTCAGCTAGGTCTATTTATAGATTTTAAATGTATCACTAAGGAAAAGGATGACTTATATAATTCCGCATGGCTGATTTCTTTGATATCTTCTAAATAAGTTAGACTATAATCTTCCTCCCGCTTAATGTAAGTTATGTCTTTTGTCTTTCTTTCGTAATCTAAAAAGGCATCAACTTTCAACACATTTTCATTTAATTTTCTAGGCAATTGTGGCATCATATTAAATGTAAATATTAAATCTGGTTTTGATGATGTTTCAGCGTCAAAGACAAACAGAATATTTGGTTGTGCGAAAGAAATGAAAGAATCTAAAGTGTGAAATAAATCGTCTACTTTCACAGTAATGTCTGAATCTTCCAATGTGTTGCAGTCACTAACTTTCGGAAACAAAAACTTTTCTTTACCTCGAAATGCGAGAGCTATCTCATTTGAACTTAAATATTTTTTAAAAATTTCGTTATTTTTTTCCAAAATAAGCTCGTTTGTTATTGGTTCAGACTTTACATATAATATTATCGAGCTTGAAGACATTAAATTGATCTTTTGATAGTAGAATTTGTAATTAGGGTTATAAGGTAGATTAATAACATCTTTATCACCACCTAAACCAAGTTGAGCCATAATATTCGTCACGGCTTGACTTGTTAACGTTAATAATAGGAAAGCTCGAAAATCTTTGAGTTCAAGAAAATTATTGAAATCTTTAAAGTATTCATTAACAACTTTTATTTTCCCAATTAATTCGTCAGACATAAATCTAAACTCTTTATAGGTTTGATTTAAATTAGTTAAATCAATAAAGCATTAATTATAATTAAATCTATTTATGATAATTTGACAAGAAGTCTTTAAAGGACTCTTTTACTTCTCGAGTAATATGATGTTCTATTTCACAAGATATCTTTTCAACAAGCTCTTCATCTTCGATTTTTAATACTTCTTTAAAAAAAGTCTTGAGCAATTTTTCAATTTCGTCTAACTGTTGCGCATACATCTTTCCCTTATCTGTAAGCCTTATTGATTTTCGTGGCTCCCATTTAATTAAACCTTTTTTTTTTAACTTTTCGAGCATTCCTGACACCGAGGCAGGCTCAATTTGGAGGCTTTCAGCAATTCCTTTATTTGTTACCCATCCGCCTCTTTTTTTCTTTGAAAGATTATAAATAACTTCCAAATATCTTTGATAACTCTCGCGTATTTCTGAAAATTCTCCAGTGCTTTTTGTACCACTTGTCATTTTCTAATTAGGAATAAATTTTTTTTTCTTTGCCAAGTCTCATAACATTTATTATTCTTAATATTTTTTTTTGTTTTTGTAAATAAAGTTATCAATTTTTTAGCACTAAAAATAAAATTGAAATAATAACTATTAATTTTTAAACAAATGAAAACACAAGAAAAAATGAAAAAAGTCTTTTCTGGAACATTATTCTTAGTTGTCGGAAACTCTGGTTCGGGTAAAGATTCTATTATCAAAGCTGTATTAGAAAGGTATCCTCCTGATTTAAAAAGTATTCGTCTTACTCAACGATACATTACAAGACCTCCTTCTGAAGACGAAGACAATATATCAATTAACCCAGAAGAGTTCAGAGAAATGTCAAAGCAAGGCAAATTTGCCTTGGAATGGCATATTTATGGTCTTGATTATGGGGTTCCGATAGAAATTGAGAGTTGGTTAAAAAAAGGACATCCCGTGCTCGTAAATGTTAGTCGATCTATTGTGAAAAAAGCTAGTGAAATTTATAGAAATTTAAAAATAATCTTTATTGAAGTTCCTTTTGAAATTACTTTAAAAAGGTTAAAGGCCCGCGCCAGAGAGAGTGGAAAAAGATTAGAAGAAAGAATAGAAAGAGCAAAAAAGAATCAGCAATTTTCTAGTGCTGATTTTATAGTTGATAATTCTGAAGAATTAGAAAATGCAGTTAATCAATTTTTAAACTATCTAGTAACTGTGGTTAGAGGAAAAGAAATATTTTAAATTAACAAAGGACAAATTTTTTTAGAAAGGAAGATTAAATTTTATAACTTAATTAAAAAAAAAATCATGGCTCGGGTCGTATAGTGGTTAGTATTGGGGACAAATCTTGAGATTCTTTCGAGAATCCCCACTGTGAATCCCTAGAAATACGAGGGAATTCTCTCGTATTGGGGAAAGGGGGGTTCAATATGTTGTTGAATTTCTCAGTAGCATGAAAATCCCCCTCCGAGCCCTCTTATAATTAGTAAATTCAACTTTTTTACTTACCCTCTTTTTTATAACCTATAAAGTAGAAAATTAATATCTTTTAGTTAATTTACTTATTCAATTTTAGGATGGGGTTTTATTTTATATCATGGTTGAATTAGATCCAGAAAAACTTCGAGATGTACTAGGATGGGAAAATGCACCTATTCACATATGTATGGATGCAGATTATCGCGGGTTAACTTTTTGCTGCAAACCAGGATTTTCTCTAACTTTTGGTTTTAAATGCAAGAGAGATGAAACATTAAAAGAGTTGGGGATAAGTCAAGAAGAATTTATTAGAATAAAGGAAGGATTTTCAAAAGATAATGACTGGGATTCTGAATTAGTTTGTTTTGGATCTATATCGTATTGCTGTATGCGTAGAGGAGGTTGCCCTAGAAGAGATCCTGCCTTAGAAAAGAGATATCCCGATAAAACTAAAGAAGAGTACATGAAAATTTATTACGAAAAAAAAAAGCAATTATCGAAAAAGATATTAGAATCGGTAAAAGATTTTCAAAATAAGAAAAAAGTTAGACCGTATTTGGATTTATTTTAAGTTAAAATTTAAAAAACATCTTTACTCTTTTAATTTAATAAATTTTATTGAGAACTTAACTATAAATGATCGTTTCTATTACCCATGAACATGATCTCGATGGATTAGGGTCACAAGCAATTATTCAACGATATTTCAATTTAAACCAAGAAATCCATCCAAGTGAGATCAGATATTTTTACGCTCATTATATTGATTTCGTTGAAAAAGTTAGCAATATCTTAGATTCAGAATCGCTCCCTTCACAACTAATAATTTCTGATATAGGTTTTAACGAAGATTTTGTAGATTTGTTCTCTGTTTTCAAAAATGCGAAAAAACAAGGATGTAAGATATCATGGTTCGATCATCATATTGTAGACGATTTAATAAAAGAAAGACTAAGAAGCTTAGTTCACATTTACTCAAATGACACTAAAAAATGTGCTGCTGAAATCGTTAAAGATTATTATTTACCAGATGACCCCATAGCATCAAAGATCGCTGAATTCGCTAGAGATACTGATTTTAGGACGGATAAATACAAATTAGCGTCAGATTTGCAGTTAATTATCGGTTTTAACCGTGGAGCTCATAAGGATCAAAATAAACGTAGAATAGTTGAATTACTATCTCAAGGCGATTTTGAGAATTCCTGGTTTAGTTCGCAACTAAAAATTTTAAAAAAATGGCACGAAGACGAGTCTACTTTCGCTTTAAATCACGCTAAATCTATTCCGATGAAAACTTTTGGTAAAATAGTTATTTCATGGGCAAAAATTGGAGGCGGGAAAATAACCTATTTATTGAAAGAGAAATTTCCCGAAGCAAAAGCTCGTATTGGGATTGATACTCGACACAATGAAATTATAATCCATAGCGATTTTATTAACTGTAGGGATTTTGCGAGGACCTTTAAAGGAGGAGGTCATAAAGTTAGAGCTGGGTTTAAATATCCTCAAATTTTCGAAAAGGATAATGTGTTAAACAAATCCTTTATTGATGACATAAAAGAAAACATTCTTAAACAGACTTAGTTAACTTTTTTTTTAACTTTAGACAATAAATTCTACTTTCTTTATAGCTATCGTTAGTATATGTTAATATTGCCAATAACATTGCCTTCCGAATCCGTTTTAAAGATTCCTTTACTAGTATCAAGAAGAATTAATTTATTCCCCCAAGGATCTTTTACTATAACACATTTTCCTATGGGTATTTCGAAGGGTCCGGCTATAATTGATCCTCCAGCGCTCATAAATCGCTTAGCGGCAATTTCAGCCGAATCAACAGTGAGATCCACTTCAAATTCATCAGGTTCTGTGTGTATCACCAATTCTGCCTTACTCTCGGGAATTCGTAAACCAACACTAGTTTCTGTGCGCCAAATAAGTTCATGGCCAAGGGAGTCTCTATAAAATTTAAGGCCAGATTCAAGATCTGAAACAGGTATCCTAATGCAATCTACTTTCCGAATTAAACTCTTTTTTTCTGATTCATCAACCATTTTATCATCTTATTGAATAATTATAATGGATATAAATATAATATTGAGATGTTAGTTAGAATAGTATTATTTAATATATATAAAGGCGTGAAATTGGCGTTTCACGAATATGCAAGCAATATTTTGTGAATACATTTAAATATTTTGTCACACATTTAAGTAATAGATGATAAAAATAGATGCTTCTTCACTAATAGTCTCTTTGAAAATGAATTTTATTGATGTATTAAATAAATTGTACGAAGATCTAATTATTACTGA
>JAUWHC010000237.1 GCA_030606095.1 Promethearchaeota archaeon
TTATAAATTTCAAAGCTAGATGAATTAAGTTGCCAAAAGAGATATTTGACGAAGCGAGATTTTTAGAGTTATCAGAGCGAGCTTTTCACTGTAGGGTTAAGAGGTCGAAAGATGTTGTGAAGTTAAAGCTTAGGACAAAACGACACCTTTTCACTTATAAAACAGATCCAATTACGGCTGATAGACTTGTAAAAAACATTGGTTGCGATATCATCGAGCTATAAATAGATGATATATCAATTTTAATGGTTTAAAGTTAATGAAAAATCTTCCAGCGTGTAAAACATGTGTAAATTCCGGATTTTATTGCAATAGTTGTCAAGCTAAACTAGATGCGGGAGTGCTTACTCAGTTTGAGTTAGATTTAGCGAAGGATTTACTTAAATTGGAAGAAAGCGAAAATTTTGGGTTTTTAAGAGATATTTCTTTCTATAAAGCTATTGATTTTGACGATGTTGTAATCTTTGTCATTGGTAAGCGTGATAAGATCAAAATCAAACAAAATCTGATAGATTGGATAAAGGAAACTTACGAAATAGACGAATTAATCTTTACTGAGCAAACTAAAAACCCAAGGTCCGCTTTAGAAAGTTTAATTTCTCCATATAAATTAATTTCATTAAACGAGATTTTTTTAGCTACCGGGGATATTGAATTTAAAGGCGTACTTAACAAAAACGATCAAGACTTACTATTATTTACCCAAGAAGAGCTTGAAGCGTTAGTTTTAGAACTTTCTGGTAATGTAATTCGCATTGAATTTATATAATTCTAACGAATTTATTTCTTAATTTCTTAATACTAAATCGGTTAAATTATTATGGATGAATATAAACAAGTTATCTTAATTAGGACGGATTTAAAAATGGGTACTGGCAAAAAGTGTGCCCAATCGTGTCATGCTTCATTATCGGCTTCAGATTTAGTTAGAACGAAAAATAAAGCAGTTTGGAAAAACTGGAAGAATACAGGCCAAAAGAAAGTAGTTCTAAAAGTGAGTGGCATGGAGGATTTGAGAGATATAGTTATGCATTTAGAAAAAAATAACATAATGTACTTTTTAGTGAAGGACGCTGGATTAACGCAACTAACTCCTGGAACCACAACAGCTCTTGGTATCGGACCTACACTATCAAAATCTATAGATAAGATAACTGGAGATTTAAAGTTATTGTAATTTAACACTTTCAGGCTAAATAAATTGGAAAGAACTAACAATAATACCCGTATTTTTCAAAAGAAAAACGAGAGAGAACTTGAAAAAGGTGTAGGAATTAAAATTTATTCCACATCAGGTTTTAACGGTATTAGTGCTATTTATAAAAAACGTTATAAAGATTTTATTGTTAAAGAGATAACCCATACAGGGCGAGTTCTCGAGATCAACGGGCATAGTACTACTATTAGTTTCTCTGAAGATTCAAAAGATAAGTATACGACATTTAATTTAGTGAAAATCAACAAAGATACATTTGAAGCGATAAGGACGATTAGTAGAGCGTTAAATATACATCCTAATCTAATAAATGTTGCGGGGTTAAAAGATAAGCGTTCTATTAGCGTTCAAAAAGCCTCAATTAAAGGAAATCACGTCGAAAAACTAAAAAAATTAAAGTTAAAAGATATGTTTGTTAAAAGCATAACGCCTACAAAGAAGCCCGTTAGATTGGGAAGTAATTGGGGTAATCATTTTATAATTACTCTTAGAAATATCGAAAAAAAAGTAAATGAAGAAAAAAGAATTAAGGCGTTATTTAACGAGTTGCACACTCGTGGTTTTCCAAATTACTACGGACTTCAAAGATTTGGTACTTTTAGACCTAATTCACACATAATTGGGCGTTTTATATTAGAAGGCGAATATCAAAAGGCATTTGACGAGTTTGTCTTAGCAACTTATTCAACAGAATTAACTCAATCCCTACTAGTACGTGAGGAATTAAAAAAATCTGGTGACCTTGAAAAAGCTTACAAATCATTCCCTAAAAGTTTAAATTATGAAAGGGATATGATTAAATACTTATTAGATAATCCAAAAGATTACGAGGGAGCGATTAATCATCTACCTAAATACCTTATTAAATTATTGATTAGCTCTTTTCAGTCTTATCTGTTTAATAGAATGCTATCGTTAAGACATAAAAATGGAAAATATTTAAATAAACCAATTAAGGGCGATGTTTTTAGTATTCTGGATGATGATAATGGAAACATTACTAAAATAAAATATACATACGGTGGGTTATACGATAAATTTTTGCAAGAAGCTAACATTTTAAATCGAGCAAAAATAGTAATTCCTTTAATAGGTTATAATACAAACTTAGACGAATTCCCTTTAATGAAATCTCTACTTTTAGAAATTCTCGATAAGGAACAAATTTCTATAGAAATATTTAATAAGGAATTACTATACACTTATGAATTTAAAGGCTCTTTTAGGCCGATAATCGTTAAACCGCTTGGTTTAAAAATATTGGAATTTACTGAAGACGACAGCTTCCAAAATAAGAATAAATTAAAAATCGAATTTTCTCTCCAGAAAGGCTCTTACGCAACGATGTTATTACGTGAAATAATCAAATAAAGAATTAATCAATGCTTATTTCATATTCTTGAGAGGTTTCATTTCCAAGAATATCAATTACCTTTACTGATATTTGATATTTACCTGATTTTTCATAGTAATATCGATATGAGGTTAAATCTAGTTTGCGGTTTTTTGGTGTTCTGTATGAAATCCACATCATGTTAAAATAACTATTTTGACGATTAAAATCAATAGTCCAACTATCTATCCAATCAGAAAAAGACTGTATCTTTTTTTTAAGTCTATTCTCAATTAAATCTAAATTTGGAACAAAATAGTCTAATAATTCAATTGATACCTTATTATTGTCTTTTAGTATCTTAATTTCAAATTTTATATCTTGAAATAGTTTTTTTTTTTTTAACTTTTGAATGTTATTCACTAAAAACTCATCATAAGCGTTAATATCTTGGAGATTTTTATTAACACTTAAAATTTTGAATGGATAAGGATTTTTTTTATATTTTTTTTCCCAATTAATAAGATCTTTACTATTAAAAATGTCAAGGATTCTCTTGCGGCTTATGTTTATCGCGTGTTTTGCCACATCTGAACCAATCCATCGTCTCCCAAGTTTTTCTGCTACTGCTAATGTTGTACCTGAACCACAGAAAAAGTCAGCTACAATATCGTCTTTATTTGTAGATGCGAGTATAATTCTCTTCAAAAGCCGTTCGGGTTTTTGGGTAGAAAATGCTTGATATTCTAATGTATTTGCTCTAATATAAGGAATATCAGTCCAAACATCACGAGGAAAAATACCATTTTCTTGAATATATACTTTTCGCGATAATTTTTTACCATTATGACTTCCACCTCGATAATAGAACGTGCCTTTATCGTCTTCTTTTAATGCAAATTTAACTCGATCAGAATAATCCATGTAGATTCCCGGATCGTTGTTGAAAGTATATTCACTTGATTTAGTATAAAATAGTATAGAGTCAAACGATCGGATAAAAAACCTTCTTGTTTTCGCTGATGCGGCAGGATAAGCCCAGATGATCTCGTTTCTAAAATTTTCTTTTCCAAAAATCTCGTCCAATATTACTTTAATGTAATGAGAAATGTGCCAATCTAAATGCACGTAAATGCTTCCGTCTTCAGCAAGTAACTCTTTCATTAATACTAATCTTTCGTATAAAAATTCGATATATGCATCTATTCCTCCACTCCATGTGTCTGAGTAAGCCTTAGTAACCTCAAAAGCGTTATTTTCACCTATTAGCGTTTTGAATTTGAAATTACCTCCAGTTGCGAAAGGAGGATCGATGTATATTATTTTGATCTTGTTTGAAAATATTTTTATCAGCGAATTTATAACATTTCTATTATCACCCCAAATTAAGAGATTATCCCAACCATTGACTTTAAACTGAGATTTTTGGTTATTCTCAGTAGTTCTTTGAATTAATTCATTATTAGATATGAATTTATTGATTGTGGGGCTTCTAACTGATTCCAGTATTTGGAAAGGATAAATAATTTGGTTTTCATGTGTTTTAGGCTTTTCAAATATCTCTTTATTTTTCCAATATAGATTTGGCATTTTTAATTAATTATAAGATAACAAAAAATTTATTCTTAATTTCCTTTTCAAATTTAATTTAATTTAAGTAAAACTTGAAAGATAAAGGTTAATATGTCTATTGATGAATTGAATGGATGGAGAAAAACTCACTATACAAGGGATGTTACGCCTGAATTAGCCGGTCAAGAAGTAATTCTCGCCGGATGGGTAAGAAATTATCGAGATCTTGGAGGTCTAAAGTTTATAAACTTACAGGATAAATATGGCGAACGACAGATTACTTTAAAAAAAGGAGTCGTTTCCGATGAGATATTTGAAAAAGCAAAGGTTGGTTATCAATATTGTCTTATGATTAAAGGAAAAGTGAAAAAATTTGAAAAAGCACCAGGTGGGATTGAAATAATTCCAACTGAAATTAAAATCTTAAATAGGACTCCTGATAAACTTCCTATTGATATGACTGGAGAAACAATTTCAGAACTTGATCTTAGACTTAATAATAGAGCGTTAGATTTGAGATCCTTAAGAAATCAAGCAATTTTTGAAATCCGTGGGCAAGTATTAATATCAATTAGGAACTTTCTTCTTAAACAAGATTTTACAGAAATAACTACCCCTAAAATAATAGGTTCCGCGACCGAGGGCGGTACTGAGTTATTTCCAATTATGTATTTCGATAAAGAGGCGTTTTTAATACAATCTGCTCAATTATATAAAGAACAGTTAGGTGGAGTATATGAAAGGGTATTTGAAATTAGTCCCGCTTTTAGGGCTGAGAAAAGTCATACGAAAAGGCATTTATGCGAGATTTTCACGTTAGATGTTGAGATGTCTTTTGCGGACATGAACGATGTTCAAAAAACATTAGAAGAATTGGTTCATAATGTCATAGAAGATGTTCGAGAAAATAGAATGCCTGCTTTGAAAGTTTTAAATATGGAAGATAAAACATTAGCTCCAAAATTACCTTTTCCTCGCTACAAATACGATGAAATCATTGAATTAGTTGATAAAAAATTTGGAATA
>JAUWHC010000046.1 GCA_030606095.1 Promethearchaeota archaeon
AAAAAACTAACACAGGCAATACGATTCTAATAAAGAAATTTGAGAGCATGAAAGATTTTAACTATTTGCAAAACGAAAAAATAACAGAATTATCCCAAGATTCAATAAAAAACCTCCCTTCATCTGCAATACCAATATCCCCCGATATAAACTTAGTGAACTTCTTGTATACAAATTTCAAACCAATGATACAAGTTATAAAGGGTTTAAAAATAATATATCGTCCTTTTGGTTTCATTAAATGGGCAGAAAACTTCAAAAATATTAGTAAAAATAAGACTTCTAATAAAGATTTAATATTGATAGGAACTGGAAATGTCGGTAAATATTATATAGATTTTAAAAAACGAATAAAAATCGCAAAAGTAAATCACGAAATATCATATTTTAGCTTTCCATCAGAACAAAAAGAAGTTTGGGATGACCTTTATAGTGAAAAAATAATTTTTAGGGAAATTGCTAAGGATATTACTTGTGTGTACGATCCGGGTATTTACGTTAATTTAACGGGGCTTTATTTTTTAAAGGTACCTTCGTTTAAAACAAACGATTATTTTTGTTTACTTTCGATAATGAATTCAGATATTATAAATTTAGTATTTAAAGCATTATACGGAACTCTTCATATGTCTGGAGGGTATTTAAGGTATAACGGAAGCTTTATAAAAAAACTGCCCATGCCAGAGATTTTTCCTACATCGCTTTCTTATCTAGGTAAAATAATTCAATTTTTATCGCAATTAAGATTTGAAATTCTCCAAGAACCAAACGATGAAATTCGATTATTAGAAATCGAAAAGCTCTTAAATTTTTATCAAAGCCTAACAAATTCTTTAGTTGCTCAATTATATTTACAATTCGAGCCTTACGACGAATTAAATAAATTATTAAATTCTCCTAATTCTGTTCCAAATATAAAAATTAAGAATTTTAAATGTCGTTTTGATCTACCAAAATACCTTACTTATTTAAAGGGAGAATTGAAGGAAAACCTAAATCAAATTAATAATTCATTTAATTTATTATATGATAATTCGAAATTGGTGGAGCAAATAAACAAAAGTTTGGTGTATAAATTCTAATTTTTAATAGATATATAAAATTATTTATACTCCTCTTTAGATAATTCACCAAGTAAATTTATTATTCTTGATGTATTAAAAATTCCACATACGCAAGGTTTTGCTAATTCTTCAGCAATGTTTTCAATTCAAATTTTTAAAAAATATTATTTATTATCCTAGAATCTAATTTTTCCTATAAAAAAAAAATGTTAAAATAGATGTTAAAATAGATGTTAATATAATATATTATTTAATTAAAATTTGTAAAAAAAAAAGGGAATTATAAAATGGAAAACTCAACATCAGAAAAATTAGGTTTGACCCCTCCAAAATTTACTGCAAAGCAACGTGTACATTGGGGCTTAGCAAGTTTTGGTGGATCAATGATAAGTGGAACTTATGCTTCGCTTTTGTCGATTTTTTATGTCGATTATTTAGGCCTTGTTGGACCTTATGCCTATTTAGTAATTATTATGAGCATTATTTACGCTGTTTGGAACGCTTTTAACGACCCTCTTTTTGGTTTCTTATCTGATCGGTCAAAATCAAAAAAAGGAAGAAGAATTCCATTCATGCGATATACAGCGCCGTTTCTTGGTTTATCTTTTATTCTTGTTTGGTTTGCCCCGATTAGTCCTGACAAAATATTCGTTTTTTGGTGGATGCTAGTAACAACAGTCCTGTATGACACCGGCTATACTATTGTGTTCCTAATATATTCAGCGCTTCTTCCGGAGATAACTGAAGATGAACAAGAAAGAAATAAATTATCTGTATTTGCCTCATTTTTTAGTCTAATAGGGATGATTTTAGGATTCCTAATTCCAGACTTCTTCCGAAAAGAACAAGGAATATTTCCTCTACAAATGGCCATGATAGCAGTTGGAATCGTTGGAACTCTCTTTATATTATATACTACATTTAAGTTTAAAGAACGTCCAGAATTTACAAAAGTAGATGAGCCTCTCAAAATTAAAGATGCTATAAAACATACTTTTAAAAGCAAATCGTTTATTATTCTTGTTGCAGCCAATTTTATGAGCATATTTATGCAATCGCTGATTATTGGTTCGATGTTTTACTTAGCTGATTATGTAACGCAGTCATCTTCTATTCTATTGCTTGTAGCAGTATTCGTTCCGCTTATATTAGGAATATGGATGGTCCCAAAATTGAGTGCAAAATTTGGAGTTGTAAGGGCTGATCAAATATTATTGATAATAGGAGCTACGGGTTTACTGCTTTTAACATTTGTTCCGACTACAATTATATATCTTAGCCTTGCTCTTGCAGGTATTGGGCTTGTAGGCCCATTAGTTCTGACTAATGTAATGTTCGCTCAAGTGATCGACGAAGATGAGTTAAAAACTGGAGTCAGAAGAGAAGCAATTTATTTTGGCATAAATGCTTTTATCACTAAACCAGCACAGAGCGTTGCACTTGCTCTTCCAGCTATTTTGTTGACTTTAGCTCACTTCGTTCCCAGAATTGACGGGGTGACTCAAACTCAAACACATCCGGCTGACGTAGATTTCGCAATTAGAACTTTTATGGGGTTAATTCCAGCCATTGCATTGTATATTGAGGTTTTAATTTTGCAATTTTATCCATTAAAGGGAGAGTATTTAGCAAAAGTTCAAAAAGAAATTCTTGTTTTACACGACGAAAAACATGCTAAACTGATGGAATTGGAAAAACAACAAAAGCCAGATAGAAATCAACAATAATTCGAATATTTAACCAAAAATTAATTTTTTTTTTTATTCTGAAAAATAAATTTTATAAAAATTTATTAATAATTTGAGTTTTTGTTTCCAAACTTAACACCAAGTATGAATTGAAATAAATTTTCACTTTTCGAAAATAAAATAATAAAATCTAAATTTTATTGAATTATTTTACTTTATAGTAATATTAAAAAAATAACTAATATTAATCGTGAAATCAATGGCTAAAAAAAAGAAAGTACCAGCAGAAACCGAAATTGAAGATGTTCCCGGAGGAAGTGTAGATGAGGATGGAGATGAGATTCTTGATTTATATGATGAGAAAGATAATTTAGAAGAAGATATTGATTACGATCTAAGTGAAATTAAAGATGACATGTTAGCGGACGAAACAGACGAAGAAGAACTCGGATTGGAAGTTGACGATGTCGTAAAAATGTTAAGAAAAGTGAAATGCGATCCATGTCCTGGTTTAAAGAGCATACCAGGTTGTAAAATTGCTCATGATCACGGCTGTCCAAAACCTAATAAGCCATAAAATACTAATTTCCTTTTATTTTTTTATTCAAATCTTATCGTTTTCAGCCTTATAAACTAACATTAGGGATAACTAATGCTCTCAAAGAGTCAAAAACGCATTATTATAATCGTTATTGGAATTATTTTTAGTGCTTACATCTGGAACGTAAATGCCTCGTGGGGTAATCCTTTTGAACCGTGTTTGATATTATCAACAACAACTTTTTTAATCATTTACACGCCATTTGAAATATATTGGAGCTTTAGGGATTTGTACTTCGATAGATGGGCTCCTATTAAATTTGGGAGTTTAATAACTTCTAAAATTAAAATCGAAGTTGGCAAAAGCAAAAAAGGAAAAAGTAGGTGTATTGTAGCTTGTTTAATATGTTCAAACGATCAAGAAATTGTTAAATCCAAAAATACTATTGTTGTTGTCTGCCATGGTTTTTCAGACACAAAAGAAACTCTTCAATATTATTGTTTACCGTTAGCTTACCAAGGATATACAATCTTAGCGTATGACGCACGTGGCACTGGAGAGTCTAAAAAGGTAGGAAGGAGGAGTCAATTTTTAAAGAGAATAGATGATTACAGAAAAATAATTGAATGGGCTAAGGACCATGACCAGCTTAAGAATAAAAAAATCTTTTCAGTCGGATTCAGCATCGGAGCTATAACCGTTCTATGTGGAGGGTTTTCAAATGTTCATATTGAAAAAATAATTGCCATTTCTTCAATATCTTATTACAAACAAAACTTACCCAAATATAATCCTATAGTAATGCTTAGTTATTTTTTAAAGGGAGTAAAATTGTTCCCAAATAAAGAAGAAAATGAAAAATTATCTCCATACATTGTAATCGAGAAATCCAAACGCTTATTATCAGAAGATATATGGCGTAACTATTCTAAGAGAATATTTCTTATTCATGCTAGAAATGATAAAATTATTAAATTAAAGAATTTCAAGGAGAATGTTAAATTGCTAGATCTTTCAAAAGAAAACACATTAATTTTAAATAAGGGTGGCCACACTCAAAAGAAAAACGAATTAGTTTTAGTTGCAGCCTCTCTAAAATTTTTTAACTCCTAGCTCAATCTTAAGTCAGAATTTTAAAATTGTTTACTTTAAATATTTCGTTTTTAATTTAATTTAAAGTATATATATTGAATTTTAATGATTTGTCCTATTTGTAGAGAAGAAATTAAACTTCAAAAGTTAAATTCACATTTTAAAATAACTTTAGGAAATTTAATAAACGGGAAATTTTACGGTAATAAAACTTTATATTATCATAAGGATTGTTTAAGTGAGAAAAATCTCAATGAGAAAGAGCTTTTAATAGTATAAGATAATAAGTGTAATTAGCTGCTTCTACTAACATTTCTGAAAAACCAATAGGTTTTAAGAAAAAACCAGTGTCCTTAGAAAGATTTCATTGCTTTTAGGATATTTTAAGATATATGCTTATTCTAACCAATAATTCTATCCCAATCTGAGAAATTAATTAACTGTTGGTAATTTTTACATATCTTAGCAAATAATATACATCCAATGCAAAACATATTAACAAAATCATCCATAGACAAATTTAATAGTTTACTATTTTTTTGCGAGAAACCCATACCTCGCTCAACTTCAATTTGACCATCGAAACCAGATAAATTTACTACAAATTCTTCTTTCTTTAAAGAGCCTTTATATACACCTCTAGCAATTCTTGCTAGACCACCAACTGGAATTATATGACCTTCTTTTTGGGCTAAATAGAGTCTTATATCATAGGTATGTTTTCCGCCCTTCCACATAATAGTATTAAAGTTAGCCATCTCTTGAATTGTATAAGGATATGGATTACGATTTTTCATAAATTTTGCAAAGAACTCTCTTTTACTTTCTTCTATAACGTGTTTAATTCTTTGAGGTTCTTCGTTTTTTAAGATTGGGACTACTCCTGCTCCACCAGAGCCTCCCATAGGCTTAATGATAACAGATTTATTGTAATTTTTTATTAAATATTTTATTTTTTGGCTTAATTCTTTCTCATTATTAACTTTGGTGAAAAGTAGGTACTTCAAATTAAACTTTTCAAGGAGAATTTTATTGTAAAAACTTGCTAAATATGTGAGAGATTTATCATCAGTAATTTTGAAAATTGGATTTACAATTATAGTATTTATTCTGCGAAAGTCTTTTTTAGTTAGATTAACAAATTCCTCGTTGTTTAGACGTCTCGCTATACCATCTCCAATCAAAACATTAACTTTTTCATCTAGATATTTAATCCATCCATTAGAAAATGTTAAAGTTTGATCTAATTCTTTATAATCCGCTATTAAGAACACAATTTCTGCCTTATATTCCTTAGAATAATTATCGGAATTAAAAATCTTAAGTGAATAACCCATCGATTTAATTTTTTTTCTAAAATATTCAACCATAATTACTTTTTCATGGATTAAAGCGTCGTTTACGGGGACCCCTACTAGCACTAATACTTTTTCATTATTTCCTTTGGATTTTTCTATTGCCCGACTAATTGCTTGAAAGTACCCATTATACATTATATCTTGTTGTTTGTTAGTAAGAATAGACAAACCTCGATTAGAACCTCCATTTGTTTCGAGAAGAAAAAATTTCTTACCTTCGGGCTCATCACACACCATAAAATCAATACTACCCGCATAAAATGCGTCAGTATTAACTAGAACATTATCCCCATGTTTAGCTAATTTTATCAAAGCTTTTTCTCTCATTCGATCTACAAATTCATCTTCCTGAGATGAACGAAGTTCCGCGAACGAGATTAAGTTAAGTCCTAAGGTATTTCCTAATTGAATTAATTCTAAATCAGACTCGGTGATATCTTTTGACATTAATTTAAGGAATCTGGTTAGTAAGTTCTCTCCCAAATATATCACTCAATCGTGATTTAAAAAATTGATAGTCCGATTTCAATTGATCTTATTATGCTTTTAATGCTTTTAAAGATAACAATTATAAATAAAGATAACCTTGGAAGTTTTGTCTGGTTCGTATTTTAATAAATATTGTTTATTAATATGATTAAGATATGTTTTTATTTTTACAAGAATTGAAAATAGAAAAGATAATGTTGAGAAAATCAAAATTTAAAGATATAAATACCCTTGATGGTTTCCCTTAGTGCTTAATCTTAGACTTCCTAGTAATATTTTCTTCACTTTACTTTGTTCTTTAAAATTTAGATCTGAAAATAATAGAATATATTTTTTCTCTAAATTAATAACAAAAAGAAGACCAATTTTAATCATCTTAGAATCTTCTGTAAGCAAAGAAATAATTACATAATGATAAGGGAGATTAATTAAATTATTAGGATTGATTTTTACTTCTATAATTTCATCTTTTTCATCATCGTAATCGTTTTTTATGAATATAATATCGTCTAAAGGTATTGAAATCTTTCTATAGTTTTCTAAAACCTTTGCAAATTGACTCTGTCTTAAAAACCTTCTTTCTTCTTTATCTTTTTCGTAAAAAAATTCATTATGCTCCTTTAAAAGAAAGATCTTTCTTTTCTTCGATTTAGACGCATTTTTTTCAATTTCTTTTAATTCTTCAATAGAATCGTCGTGAAATACAACCAAAATATCAGGATCGACAGTATCTATGAAAAAATTTTTATAAATAACTCCTGCTTCAGTTTTTATCCATCCATCACTATCAATAAGAATGACATCCGTATCCTTATGCCTTTCAACATAATTTTTTATCAAATTTTTGCAAGAATGTGAAACAATAAATTTAAAATTAGCTTTTGGGAAAGTGCTTCCAATAAAAACTGTTTCATCGGTATCAATTTCAGCGCTTGATATAATACATTCTTTAATATTCCCTATATTAAGGGTTGTTGGGAGGTATAACAATTGTTGTCCTAAATCTGAATCAAGAAAAGCTGCTTTTAATCCTTCGTTAACAATATTGTTCGCTAAAAATTTTATGAGAGTAGTTTTACCACTACTAATTCCTAACACCATTACTTTTAATGGTTTATTAGGTTCGTTTTTCCTAATCGCGCTAATAATTGAATCCTTAATTTTCACCCATTCATTATTGATCGTGTTTTCTTCAATTATTTCTACATTATCTTTATTACCAGTGAAAATCTCTAACTTCGATGGTTCCAATGCATATAATGGATAGTTATTAGCACTTGGAATGATTATTGTGTTTTCTTTCTCGTTTTTTTTAGGTACTAATGTTTTTCCAAAGACTTCAATTTTTCCTTCTAATAATATAACCCTTGTAGGACCTCTAATTAAAAGAGAATGTCCTTTTTTTAAATCTTTTATCATAGATTCCTCAAATCAACTTATATAATAAAAATAATAGTTATTTTTTCTTCTTACATTTTATACTTATTAACTTCAACTTTAGAATAATATTGTTTTTTTACAATTGATTCTAAAATATTTTCTCTATTAGTTCTTAAATTGTAAATATCTACATTTTTATTATATAATAATTAATATATTAAGATGTAAATATTATTCTGTTTTTCGGTACATTTATGATTAGGTAATGTATTTTTTATTTCACTTTCTTAAATTTTTAATTCAAAAATTTTTAATGTTTCTTGAAAACCTAATTTCGTAATCAATGTTTTTGCGGCATTATCTACGTCTTGCTTTAAAGCTAATCTGATCGAATAGATATGATTTCTTTTAAAAAAATCAATAATATATCTTACGATTTCTTCTCCTATTCCTAACCTCCTTTTCTCTTCCTTTACAATTAAGTTAGAAATGAAACCAAAGCGATAACCCTTATCTGATGTTCTAATTGAACAATTTGCCATTCCAATAATGGATTTTTTTTCGTCATCAAATGCTACAAATACTTCAGAATTTGAATCTTTTTTCATATGTTCTATTATACTATTTCTCCATCTCTCTTCATCAAATTCCTGATCCTTTAATATGCAAAGATTCTTCATTAATAGTGTGATTTCCTCTGTATCCCTTTCTGAAAATTCCCTAATTAACATTTTTTAAAAATTTTTAAATTACATCCATCTAATTATAGTAAATTAATTTTTTTTTAAATTATTTGTTGATTATTCTTTCTAAATTAATTACAAACCTCATCGATAAAATTTATTAATGTGGAAACAATCTCATCGTGATCTGGACTACACAAAATTGGATGGTCATTATGATCTAACCATACTTTTTTCTTGACTTTAGAGTTAGCATTTTCGTAAATAAAAGCCATACTATTCTTTTTAATTACTGAGTCTAAGCGTCCTTGAAAAAATATGGCAGGACAGTTAATATCTCCCAATACATTTTTCATTTCCTTTATTAGCCTATTAAATTTTCCAATACTATTAAGGGGAATTTTATCGTAGCCTACCCATTTTCCATTTGTTTCTTGTTTAAATGTTTCTGACGGAATTGGATAATATTTAACGAATATTTTTAACAATGGAACTAATTTGGGAGCAAATCCTCGAAGTCCAATGGGGGCACTTATAGTAAAAACTCCATCGATGTTATTATTACTTGCTACTATTAAAGAAAAAACACCCCCCATAGAATGACCTCCAACTATAATTCTTTCACATTTTTCTCTAATTAGCATTATTTCTTTTTCTAAAGCTTTTTTCCACGCACTTAAAGGAGTAATTCGTAAATCTTCGGGTGAGGTTCCAAATCCGGGTAATAATGGTATATGAACGGTATACCCTTTTTTTTTATTTAAATCTTCACCTAAAGGTTTAAGGTCCGCGCAGGTTCCACCCCCTCCACCATGAATTATTATAACTCCAATATCATTTCCATTAAAATAAAAAGGTCCAGCGCCAGATAAAGTAACTTTAGATTGATTATTCATATTAAATCGCAAATTAAATCGGATTTTTGATAAAAATTTTTGTTCTAAATTTCTTCATTTTTTTATTTCTTTATAACAAGGAATGCAAATATTGCTATCTTGATATCTCATGATACGGCTGTCCATTGTAAGTTCACCACACATGTCACAGGGAACCGATTCTTCTATTTGGGCCAATATTGGAGGATCAAATTCAATTTCTCTTATATCAAAGAGATCTTCAGGTTCTAGATCTAAAAGCTTTTGAATTTTTTCATCCCTTGATAATTTTTTACTATCCAAAACAGAAGCTTTTAAAGCTAATATAACGGCTTTTTGGCTCTTTTTACTATATATCTTATAATTATTCTTACCATAATCATTATGAATTAAATTACCTTTACCATATGTGGTACCTAATAAAGCTTGAAGCGCGTCAACGCTACAATTATTCGTTTCGACAACAGCTATTAGCTCTTTGTCAGGAGAACGCTCAAAATCGTGTTCTAAAACGTATTTAGCAACTAATACGCCTATAGCGATATCTGGGCATATTTGACCGTGAAAAATCGTAGCTTTTTTCATTAATTCTCTAGTTTCCATTCAAAATCAGCTAATAATTTTAGATTTATTAAAAATATCAAATAAATAATTTATTAGATAATTTAAATTTATTTGTAATAGAATGAAATTTCTTGTAGATGCCATGCTTGGCAAATTATCTCGGTTCTTGAGAATTTTTGGATTCGATACAATTTATGCCAACGATTTAATCGCTTATTATCACATTGATCCCGTTCCAGACGAAAAATTAAAATTATACGCCGAAAAGTATGATAGAATAATTATAACTAAGGATCTCCCCTTCTATAAGAATATTATAAAAAAAAAAGCAATATTTCTAGAAGGAAAAGGTGTCTATAACTATTTAAACCAACTTAAGGTAAAGCTAAAATTATCTTATAAGTTTAGCATTCAAAATGCGAGATGTTCGACTTGTAATTCACCTCTTCAAGAAGTTACTGATAAGAATTTGATAAAAAACTTAGTGAAACGTGAAACTTTTTTGAACTACAATGAATTTTTTCAATGTGTTAATCCAACATGTAGAAAAGTATTTTGGAATGGACCACATATAGCGGATATTAATAGAAAAATACAAAATATGCCGAAAACTAAGTCTTAGTGCTTGAGAAGAAGTTCTTTTTTATATCGTTAAATCTTGCTTTAACCTTTTCAGCTTCTGCTTTTGCTCCTCCCTTTTCAAACATTGTATGCGCTTGAGAGAGTAATTCAAGGGATTTTTTATATTCTCTATTCAGAAAATGATTCTCTGATAGTTCAACTAAATATTTTCCTTTTTTAACGAAAAACTCGATAAACTGCGCAGAAGTATCAATTTTTCTACTCATACTAAACAATTCTTTTTTTTTTGGACTATATGTATCTTATAAAGTTAAATTAATTAAAATTAACTAAAAATTTGTTAAATTCTATTTTTGTGCTTTTTACGGAACTCTTGCATCTCAATAACTTTTCCTTTTAAGCGAGATTCGTCAGCAGCGAAAGCCATCAGATGACTTTCTAAAGTTTCGTTTGCGTTTGTTAAAGGTTGGGATTTTCTCTTACCAACTAAAGTTTCTAAAAACGCATCTATTAACGCGAAATCGCCTCCGCCATGACCAGAATAATCAAGAGAGAGCTGTTGAGAAAAAATTACTTTTTCAGTACCTGAAAAATGATCGAATAAGGTAATTTTCTGCCCCGCATCGGCGAATTCTCCAATGAGCGTAGCTTTAGTTCCGTCAATCCTTAATGTACGCCCCTCCCGTTCGCTAAATCCATGCATAGTTAAATTAGCTGTAACTTTATTTTCAAATTCGATATTAACGACCTGATGGTCAACTACGTCGTTATCGCATTTATAGACGCACCTACCGTAAGGACTCGTTTTTAGAATTTTCATTTTCGTTTCATCAGAGTAATCTTCGGTACTTTCTTCAGGAAGACCGGAATAAAGAGGTTCCACGGGCCAATCCCTCCAATATCTTAACTGTTGTAAAAGTTTAATTAATTTGCTCAGCCTAGTTAAGAATTTTATATGATTTTTTCTCAGATTAGCTAGAAATTTAAATCCTT
>JAUWHC010000229.1 GCA_030606095.1 Promethearchaeota archaeon
GCCTTCTCGTAAAAATACAAGTTATCTGGTCTCCCCAGAAGCAATTTCCCAACAAAATCTTTATCTGTCAAATAAACATTTAAGAAAAAAACTTTCTGAAGAGGAACTCCTTAACTTAGAGGATCAGAAATTATGGAGTAGCTCTGCTTCTATTGGTATAACTGCAGCTGCATATGTTTTAATGAACTTAGTTGCAGTTTTGGTCATTATAATTTTTATTTTCTTTACGTTTAACTTAGAGAATGTATTAGATTTCTTAGTTAGTCCGTATTTTATTATTATTACCTCCTTTGTTGAATTAATATTTATTCTTGTTCCAGCTTTATACGTTGGTAAATATCTTCAGAAACCAACACTAAATAACCGTTTGATTTTATTAGGTTTTACAAAAAAAGGATTTGATAAAACTAAACTTGTTAAAGAAATCCTAATTGGTTTAGGATTTGCGGTAGTGGGAGTAACTTTAGTGTTATCAGTCTCTTTTCTCATGGAAATTATATTGAACCTAATTTTTGGATACGAAATTATACAAGATTTTTTTAGCACCGCTGGAGAAGTAGATGCAATGATTGCCTCCGCAGACATTCTTAGCATTTTTCTATTATCCATAATAATGATATTAATTATTGGTACTACCGAAGAAGTTTTGTTTCGAGGATTTTTGCAAAAAGGGTTAGTTCGAAGTTTAGGTAAACCGTGGGGAATAGTTATTACGGCGTTGATTTTTTCATTGATTCATTTGGTTGGAATTTTCTTGTCTCCAGGATCGCCTACATATTTTATAATATCATTTCTTTTTAATTTTTTTCCCTTTTTTGCTATTTCTTTATTGCTTGGATTACTTTTTAATTGGAGAAAAGAAAACTTAATCGCTGTTATGATAACACATGGCGTTTACAATACGCTAACAATTATTCTCGCGTTTATTGTTTTTAACTTTATTTAAAATCAATTGAGATTTTCTATGTGCATATTAGATATTTTCACTTCCAAAATAGAAGGTAAAATTACTAACATTGGGATTGGATTAGGTGATTCGGAAGCTCATAATCTCAAAATCCTAAAAGCTACTATAAAACTATTAGAAATCAATAAATCTTCAGTGTATTTCTTTGGTAATAAATCCTCTATTAATCAAATTTCTAAAAACGCTCTTTATAAAAAAAATTCGAAAAGAATCGTTTTAATCGATTCAAACGAGCCTGAATCTGAGATTTTAAACTACCTAGGGAAAAACCTCATATCTTGCGTTATAAGAGGTAGTTTGGGTTCAAGTAAATTCTTACAAAGTCTCAAAACAGCCCTAAATATAACAGAGATTGCCCGTTTAGCGTTATTAGAAACTTATAAAGGCCAACAATTTTTCTTTGGACCCGTAGGTATAGACGAATGCAATAATATTAAAAATAAAAAGATATTCTTAGAAAAAACAATAAAAATATTAGAAGCTTTAAATCTTAAACCAAAGATTAGCATTTTAAGCGGTGGAAGGGTTGGAGATATAGGCAGAAATCTGGATATCGATAAAACTATCAACGAAGCAAAAGAATTAGTAGAATATTTCAAGTTAAAATATCCAAAGTTGGAAATAAATCATACTGAAATTTTAATTGAAAAAGCAATTAACGATAAATCTAATTTAATAATAGCACCAAATGGTATTTCTGGAAATCTAATTTATCGTACCCTGGTGCATTTAGGAGGAGGTAAAGCATATGGTGCAATATATATGGATATTAGACATATTATAATAGATACATCTCGCGTAGGTGACTTTTCCGAGATTTATGGAGGATTTATTTTGGCTCTTGCGTTAGCACATTGAAAAAAAAATATTTACTTTATAAATTATAGTTTAATTTTTTCTTTTCTTTGGTCCGCCTATAGCTCCTTTTAAAGAAAGGGCATCAATTTCTCTAATAGCATTTATAATTTTAGGGTCGTAATTTACGGCATCTTTATAAATCCGAGAAAGAAAAAATGTCATCCATGGAGAAGCGGACTTCTTTTGTCCAAAAGAATAATTCTTAAAGTATAAATATACTGATTTTGGGATAAATTGAGCGTTTGATGGGAACTCTATAAGACTTACAGCAACCAATTCTCTAAACGCTTGTGTTTTTACTAATTCGGGGTAATGTCTAGTTGCGTCTAATATTGTTCCGATATTATACCAAAAAAATGGTGCTCTCGGAAGCCGAAACCTTTTTCCATGACCAAATATATATGGTTTTTCTTTGGCTCTTCTAGACCAGCAATTTAAAAGAGTTTTTCCAGCGTCTATTAAATGGGTTGGCCATTTATTTTTTGGTAAAACCCAATATCCTCGTAACACATCTGCAACGATTATTGGGCATACATCATTAACCCTTCCAGGCCCTCTTGTTTTTTGATAAAGCCATGGAACGCATTTCCACCCCCATCCTTGAGTAGTTTCTGTTAACAATTCATTTATTCTATTAAGTCCTTTTTTAACGCGATCGTCATTTTCTAAACCTGCTAACAAAAAAATACTAACTATTAAATTATGATCGCATAGAGCACTCGTCCACATCGGATATTTTGTTTTAGTACTTCTGTCATATACTCGTGAATAGGCTAGAAATTGTCCTAAATCTTGATCTTGATGTGCTAAAATTGTATTAATTGCGTCTTTAAATCTTTTATCGTCATCAATCGTAATTCCCCAATCTAACAATAGCCATAATTGGTTAATTAAATAGTCTGCTTTATTATGTCCTGTAACAATATCTTTCTCCCAATCGGGTAAATTATCTAATAAATTTTCCACCAAAGGATCTTTCAACATCCTCCGACGGGCTTTCATAACATCAGTATGATCTTGTGGTAAATCCAATAAATCTATTAATGTACGATAGACAGTGAAAGATTCACCTGATTCAATGAGAAAAATTCTAGGGTCGGTTGGAAGCAACTTTGTCCATTCCATACTTTTTTTCATAATATTTTGGATATCTGTAGAAAAGGATTTTAAAGACAAATTTTAAACCTCTAATACTTATTCGTTAATTTATGGCTTCATGTCAAATAAATTTACTGTAAAATCTATGATATCCCTATTGGATTTACCCTTTTTGACCATTTCTTCAATCTCAGCACTAATTTCTTCTTCACGACCTTCTGCAAAAGCAATAAGATTCTTAACATTCCATTTTTGATATCTTTTAGTAAGACCATCTAAGAAAATTGGTGCAGGTGGCATCATTGATGTCTTTAAAGGTTGAGGTATTGCCTTACATTTTCCATTATTTATATCAAAGAAATTGCATTGACCGCAATTTTTAATTTTCTTATCGCTTGTGCATTGATTTATAACGCAATCTTTCCTTTCATTACATCCAGGGCAGGGGGGATATTGAGAAATAATATTAAGCATCTTTTTAAAATCGGGGAGATTGTACTTCCTAAAATCTGGGTTTACCATAGAAATAACGCTAGAAAACATTGGATCCTTAAAAACTTTTAATAAATAAATTGAGCTATCTTGAATCTTAGTCGTATTACCATCGCATAAATCACAACTTAGTCCACAGGATGTTATCTCATATTTTTTTTTCATAATTCTTCATTTCGTTATTTTGTTATATTTTTTGTTAATAGACATTAACAACCGTTCTAATATATAATATATGGGAAGAAAGTTGAGAAGAATGCGAAATTTTTTATACTATTTTTGTACATTTTCTATCAAAAAGAGGAAAAAAGTAGACATAATGGATGCAATTGATTTTCAAATCTTAAAAATAATGGATAGAAATTGTAGGATATCATACTCTAGAATAGCTGAGCTTTTAGATTTACCTGTAAGAAATGTTTCATCTCGCATAGAGAGTTTAATTAAAAATAATATAATAAAATGTTTTTCTGTACAATTTAATTACAATGAACTTGGATTTCGTCATTATATTGGCTCAATAGAGCAACCAAATGACAATATTAGTATAAATTTTTTTAAGGAGCTTCAATTTATATCAGAAATATATCGAATATGGGAATTACTTGATGGTAGTCTAACAATCTCTTTCTTTTGTAAGAATGCTAAACATCTCGAAGAAATAATTAATAGTATTCTAAAAACTGGTGCAAAATTAAATGGTTATACTGAGTCTAGAATTCACTTTCCAATAGGAATACCATATTCTCTTAATGATTGGCGGATAATTTTCTTCTTATTACACAATAGTAGAGCTTCTAAAAAAGAAATCGCAAAAGCTTTAGATATTAGTGATAAAACTGTAAAAAGAAGAATCAATAGAATGATAAATATGAAATTAATCCAATTTATCCCAGTAATTAATTTTGAAGCTATTACAGGCATGATTACAGCCGTTCTTTCCTTAGAAACCAGTGGACCTTCAAAAGAAATCTATCTTAGGATGAAAGAGGATGAATCTATTAAATTTTGGAGAAATGCGGGGTCGGTTAGTCCCTCGATCGTTTTATTTGTTTTTGGAAAAAGTATAACAGAGATATATAAACTATATCAAAAGCTTAAAACTCATAAAGACATAAAAAAAACCAGTTTAAGATTTATTGTTAAAAATTGGGAAAATTCTTCTATTATTGAAGATGCTATCCTTGAAAAAATACAAATAATTTAGGGTTATTTTTAGATCCTTTCAACGATATATTGCTATTTTACGAAGCTATTAAACTTCTGCCTTAGATGTAATTTTTTCCTTATCATCATCACAAACCAACACCAAAAGAGATTTTTTTGTTTAATTTCTTAATAAAAAATCTTTCATCAACGATGTAAACTTTTCTCTATCAATAATTATAGATAAATGACCAGTTCCTTGAAATGTATATATATTTGCTTGAGGATATAACTTTTTCATCGCTTTTCGTTCAGAAGGATTAAATGCTAAATCACTATCAGATTCAATAATTAGGATTTTTCCAGTCCAGTTTTTCAAATCTTCAGAATAAAACCTATAATTTCGGGAGAAATCATTAGAACATCTTAATAGTGCAAGTAGATATCTTTTTTCCAAATTAAAAATCATTTCAGTAAAGTAGGCTTTCCAGAATTCTCTAATATTAGCATCCATAGCAGAAAGATGTCTTAAAATCTTTTTTTTCGAAGAATTCCGTATCAACGACATTGGAATCATTGGAAGTATCTTACCAGCCCTTTTTCCTTTTTTTAATCTCTTTAATATAATATCTCTATCAACAGGAGGAGATGTAGTTGTAGTATGAGAAAGTATAATCTTTTTTACTTTGTCTGGATATAAATGAAGTATAACCTGTGCTAAGACACCACCAGCCGATTGACCAAAAATATTAATTTTTTCTATATTTTC
>JAUWHC010000157.1 GCA_030606095.1 Promethearchaeota archaeon
ATTCACTGGTAGTTAGATTGTTTATAACTCCCGTAAAGTAAAATTTATTCTTTAATTTTAATCGAGCGTTATCGATAATTTTTAAGTATCCCGGTTCTTTTAAAAAACATATAATAGGTATGTCCTTATCATATTTCTCCACTAACTCAATTAGCATATTTGAAGCAATTGTTATTTCTTCATTATCCCAATCCCCCGTTACAGAAATATCATATGAATTTACGGGGTATATATTTTCAAGTTGTCTAGGAATGGCTCCTAAAGGAGAAGTTAAAATTATTTCTTGAAAATCAGGAAAATCGCGAAATTTTCTAATTATGCTATGAAATTTTTTATGAGATTTCGATTCGGAGTATGGTTTCTTTGCCGAGCAAGGAAGTATGATAATCAGTTTTGTCCATGATTCAGGCGTAAAACTTTTCAATAATCTCTCCCGAAATTCTTGGAAATCTGGTCTGTAATATGAAGACGGACCAAAACACTTAATGATTTTATTCGCTTGAGTTACTGGAGTTTCGAGTTTCATCGCGTTAAAGTACTGTTTATCTAAGACTTTTAAAGTAGATATTATGTTCATGTCGTCAAATGAGGATTTTTCGACGAACCCTCGAAAATCCTCCATTCGCAAATACAACTTTATTTTATTCATATATGTATATGCAGATATAATATTATGAAGAGTTAATTGTTCTATTTTTTCGGAAGAATATTTGTTTTCTAAAATATATTTTAATTTCCTTTTGCAAATAGAACACGGACAGGGTAAATATTTTAATTTATAAATGGGGAGTAAATGTTCTATTGTATCGTAGAAATTTTCAGAAGATAAATATAATAGATAGGAACAATCAATTAAATCTACTCCTAAATAGACTAAAATTGGATAAAATTTCGGAATAATTCTACCAGAAGCCATTAAGACTAAATTATTGTCGAGCTCTTGCTTAATTTGAAAAATTACTTTTAAAATATTTCTATATTTACTAAATACATCAAAAAGATCGACTAAATTTAATATTCTCACGTTATTGTTTTCCTTAATTAAAGGAAGATACAGATTAAACAAATCGGGATACTCAAAAATCTTAATAGATAAACCAAAATCTAAATTCCGATATTGATTTAAGATTTGTTTGGCGTCGGTTATAAAATTGATAATTTCGTTTTTAGCGAAATCCTTATTTATGGTAGTTGTAGGAATATTAAACGGAATTAAAGGTATAATGTTATCTTCTGAAAATATATCAATATTATTAGCTAAAATTTCTTTAAATTTTTCCATTGAACCATTGTGCTTATAAATAAAGCCAGTATGTTTAAATTTTTCTCGTAAAAATCCAATTTTCAAATAAAACTCTTTTAAGATCAAAAATACTTCATGATCTTCAAATTCCTCAAGAAAACTTATATGGCTTATTAAACTTTTCTTCATCGGAACGAGGATATTAGGTGTAGATATAAACCTTTTAGATTCTTTTGAACAAATTATTCTTCCTACTCTAGAAAATCCTATTCCTTTAGTAATTAATTCAAAAAAATAATTCATGTTTTTCAATTAAAGATATCATTCAAAGGTATTTAAATTAATTTTTTTCTACTTTTTTAAAACCAATCGTCGTTCCTGTTATGCTCATATTACAATATTGAGTTTATATTAGGAAAGTAGGTTTATTATGGTTTAACTTTATAATCTCCTCGCTTATACATTTCAAAAAGTATTTTAGCTTCATGAATTGCATCATCAACTGCTCTATGATTCTTTCTATAATTTGTGTTGGGAAAAAATTTATCCCAGGCTTCTTGCATATTTGGATTTTTATAACCTCCTTTTGAATGCATAATTTTACATGCTTTTTTCGCTACTGCCATAATATCTGGAATATCCTTTTTAATAACAAAACCTCTCGACTCCATAAATCCAAAATCGAACGAATTATTATACGCAGTCATTGAATAATGGTCAAAAATATCTTGGATCTGGTTTTTTACATGGTTTAAACCAGGTGCATCTTCAATGGCTTCAAATTTCAAATCAGAATTATTGAAAATCCATGCGTTTCTATGTATATCTCCAAATAGTAATTCCTTTACTAATGAATCAAATAATATTTTAGTCGCTCCAGTTATTAAATCAAGTTCAACAATACCGATCTCAATAATTAAACCCTTTTCTGGCTTTAAATCTGTTGTCTCGATATCAATTATAGCAATTTTCTCATAATTAGATTTATTGGCAAAATCTAAAATATCTCGAAATATGTGAAACTCCCCGCAAGGATATGATTTTGTATAATTTAATCTATATAATAATGATATTAGTCTTAATAAGAAAAATGTAATTGAAATGAGATATAAATTATTAGAGAGCGATTAAAAATAAACTTGAGATTCGAAATGTTCTCCGGTTATTCTAATAAATAACAAAATTTGTATAAGTCTTAAGTTCATCTAGAACAAAACTAGTAAAAGTATCTTCAATTTCATCGGATTGGTATAAACTTTTTATGAATTCGGCATAATTTTCGACCTTTTTAACGCGAACTATCGCAAATAACCCATGTTGTTCTCCTATCCTAAAAAGATCGGTTATATACTGACTTTTAACTAAATTTAAGGCAATTTCATCATATTTTGATGGATCTTTAGGCTTAATTCTTACCAGATATTTTCCTCTATATCCAATCTTCTTAGGACAAAAATTTAGTGCATAATTTAGAATAACATTCTTATTTTCAAGTTTTTTGATTCTATTATGTATGGTTGATTGGGAGATTTCTTGTCTGTTCATTTCATTTAAAAAATCTTTATACTTATCATTAATTATATCCTTAATCTCGTAAGTCGAGAGAAGTTTTAAAACCTGGTTTTCTTGCAATATTTTTAAAATTACATAATCTATGCTATCAATGTCGAAATTAGGCTCTATTTCATTGTTATGCAATTCAATCCCATTAGTCTTGAACACTTTAATTGTCTCAATTATATGATACTTCTTAAAATATGATTGAGCCATTATTTTATCTATTATACTTAAAACCTGGTAATACTCCTCAGATGAATGAAAAATGAGTAAAGCAAATAGAGAATATTCTCCTAAAATTCCATCAAGAATTTTTAATTGGGAGATTTTTAACAAATTTTCTAAGAGTTTGGGTTCATTTGGATTGGTTTTAATCTCTAATAATACATACTTTAAATTAATAGGAAGAATGTTTGGATTAATATTGATTGTAAAATTACTAATTATTTTTTCTATCTTCAGATCATCAAATCGTTTCTTAATTGTCTGCCTAGTATAACCTAAAATCTGTGTAAGCTCGGTTATAACATATTTAGATTCATTATTGAAACTTTTTATAAGATTACGGTTCTTAAAATCATCTCTAGTTTTAGTCATAAGAATAAAAAAAAATTTATATTATTTAAATGTTAATATTTTTAGGAAATTTCTTATTCTTTAACCAATAATATATTTAAATTGATGCTTTAATTAATTATTTTATTATCAAAAAATGATAAATTGAGTTATTATGGTAAATTATAAAGTAGCTGATGAAAACCTTGCTGAAAAAGGCAAAGAAGCTCTATATGTCGCTGAATCTAAAATGCCAGTTACCGCTGGTATTATTCGTAAGAGGTTTTCCAAAGAAAAGCCTTTGAAAGGCATAACTATTGCAGGATGTTTACATATTACTAAAGAAACTGGAATTCTCGCCCGTACTTTGAAAGCAGGGGGTGCTGAAGTCTATTTATGTGGAAGTAATCCGTTATCTACTCAAGATGATGTTGCTGCTGCCTTAGTTCAAGAGGGAATAAATGTTTTTGCTTGGCACGGAAATACAGACGAAGAATTTTATTGGTGTATTCGAGAGTGTTTAAAGGCAAAGCCAAATGTTTTAATTGATGATGGAGGAGATATGATTGTTACCACTCATAAGGAATTTCCTGAGTTAATAGAGAATGGCACGATTATAGGATGTCAAGAAGAAACTACTACCGGGGTAAAAAGATTTAAAGCAATGGATAAAAAAGGAGTGCTGAAAGTTCCTTTATTTCCTGTGAATGATGCAAGGTGTAAGAATCAATTTGATAACGAGTTAGGAACGGGACAAGGCATTATTTCTGCAATTTACGGCATGCACGTTCTCTTCGCAGGAAAAAAGATTGTGATTGCAGGGTTCGGGCATTGCAGCTCAGGAATGGCATTAAGAGCTAGAGGTTTAGGGGCTAATGTAATCGTTACTGAAGTTGACGCAATAAAAGCTTTGCAAGCCAAATTCGCGGGATATAATGTTATGCCTATTCTTGAAGCAATTCCAGATGCTGATATTATCCTTACAGCGACAGGATGCAAGCATGTAATCCCCGCTAAAACAGAGGTATTTGATAAACTTAAAGACAACGTCATCCTTGGGAATCTTGGTCATTTCGACATTGAAATTCCAACCAAAGAATTATATGAACATGCCAAGGAAATAAAGCCAATCAGAACGAATGTAGAAGAATTAATCTTCCCAAATGGAAAAAAAGTTTATTTGTTAGCTAAGGGAAGGCTCGCAAATCTCGTTTTGTCTGAAGGGCATCCTAGCGAAGTTATGGATATGTCGTTTGCTTTACAATCTTTAATGTCAGAATATATCTTTAAAAATAGAGACACCCTAAAACCAGGGATGGTTAATGTTCCCACGGATATCGATGATAAGGTTGGTATCTTGAAACTTCAGTCAATGGGCGTTAAAATTGATGTTTTAACAGAGGACCAGTATAATTATATCCACGGATATGAAGAAGGGACCTAATTCTTCTTTTTTTTAAATTTTTTCTATTTTTCAAATTTTATAATAAAATGTTTTTGTAATGATAATAAAAAAGGATTCTTTAAAACCTATAGATTTCTCTGGATTAAAGATATATAATTTTACAGAAGGATTAGAATTGAGTTCTTCATTTGCCATTGTCCATAATTATTTTTTTATTTGAATTTTAATTTTTTTTCTTTTCAGATTTTAGGATTCAATATTTCATCAGCAGTAATATCTCCATAGATTTCATAAGCCAGTTTTCTGAGACCATCTATTCCAAGTGGTTCTTCAAAGAGCTTATCTGACTCCCAAATTTTTAAATTTTTAAATTCTTTTTTAATTTCCTCAGAAAATTTTAATTGTATTTGACGCATTTGTTTGCAGAAATTACAGTGTTTAGGATCAGGAGTCAACATATTAATGTGGACCGCATCAAGGTTAATGTATTTTTTCGTTAAATCTCTTGCTCGTTTTACTTCTTCAAAACTTGGTTTCTCAGCTATTGAAACTAACCTTAAGGATCCTACGCTATGGATTAGTTCGGAAATTCTCTCACCACGCTTTTCGAGATCGACAATCATATTAAATACGTCTTTACTTAATTCTATTCTCTTCTCAGGATTTTCAAATGGTTTAAGAATTTGACTAAACATTTTAGAAAAATTTCGAATTGTACCTTTTATTGAATTATAAAAATTTAAAGAGTATTTTAATACAACTTTTACTTGATCTTCTGGAATTTCAAAAAGAGCAACCATGTTGCCTGTGGGTGGAAAATCCGCTACTATGATATCGAATTGAATATCTTGAGAAAATTTATCCTCAGCATCTAAGATTTTTTGAAAAAACATGGCGTTTTTTAAAGCCAAAGGAATGGAATCGGATGTAAAGGTAGTATCAATATATTTTTCAATTTGTGGAATCATCCCAATCAATGGCATCTGTTTCATGAGAGCTTTCATCTTAATAACTAAATCTTTAGTATACTCTTTAGCATAGATATTTGGGTCAGGTTCAATTGCCCATAGATTGCTAGTTACTGGCGTAGCCTCGTTCCCTATTTTCTGATCTAAGAGATCCGATAAATTATGTGCGATATCAAAAGATATGAGAAGTATCTTTTTATTTGGAAGAAGCTTTGACAGAAGCACAGCGGTAGCTGCACTTATAGAGCTTTTCCCTACCCCACCTTTCCCCCCTAACACTATTATTCTTTCAATCATGTCAAACGCTCAGATGCTTTAAAATAAGAAATTAAATAATATCAAATAACGATATAATATATAAAATAAATTCAAGAATTTTAATAATTCTACATTAATTTATTGGATTTTTTTTAGGAAAAAAGATTAACTTCCCGGAAAGAGTTGGACACTCATAATCCTTGTTTCTTTCGAAATAGAAATAAAATCTGCCGACATCCGTATTAAGTTTGTACTTTACTTTTCTTTTGGTATTATCTGACATTTTCTTTAATAATTTATTATTCCAATAAATACTCATAGATCTTTAATCATAATTAATCTTAAAAAAATAGCATTTTATGGAGATGATATGTCAGTTTTGTGGGGACAATGTCGCCACACCCAAAAACTTTTAGTTCTTTAACTGTTTTTTCCAGTAAAATCTAAGATAGAAAATAATTTAGGCTTTTTTCCTATCTTTTTCCCAATCCCAAAAATTCAAATCATATAACCCATTTTTTTCCTTATCTAAATAAAAATTCATATTTGAATTCAATTTGTGATTAAATATTAAGTTTATAATTATAACTTTT
>JAUWHC010000197.1 GCA_030606095.1 Promethearchaeota archaeon
TATTATATCATGAGTGATTCTAATAACGACCCTAATTCCCGCCCGTTTCGCTCGAAGAAATGTAAAAATTTTGAGTTTATCGCCTTTTGGTCGAAAAAAATCACCGATTTTTTTAATCTAATTGAAAAAACGGGCTCTAATGCTCACGTGACTCATCACGATCTGCTCGTCAAATTCGTTAATAAAGAATACCTGAACGATGCGGGTGAAATGGACCACAAGAAGCGGGAGAAAGGTTCTAAACACAACGACCTAACTACATCTTCAGATGTTATAGAATCTAAATTCCGCTCAAACGCATTGGAATCGTTACCAGGCGTTTTAAGAAGTGCCGAGGAGATTTTCAAGCGCAACGATTTAATCCATTTTGCGTACTTTCGAAAAAGGCTCAAGAAAGACAAAACAAAAATTATAAAAACCCAAGGTTGCATATATTACTTAATAATCATAATATTTCCGAAAGACGTCGAGCGTCTAAATTTAAAAGCTCTTTTGAAGGAAGTAAAAAAGGAGGAGATAGACTTTACCAAGGAAGTAGCTAAAGAAAGCGGTATTGATATGGACGACGAAGAATTATACGCCGTCGGCAACATGATTAACGAGATTAAGCTTGAACGAGAGCTAGAAGAGAAAGACGAGGCGTTAGAAGAGAAAGACAAGGCGTTAAAAGAGAAAGACAAGGCATTAAGAGAGAAAGACAAGGCGTTAAAAGAGAAAGACAAGGCGTTAAGAGAGAAAGACAAGATTATTATGCAGTTAAAAGAGCAAATAAAGAGTAAATAGGTAGACTTTTTCTTTCCTGTTCAAGTTTTAAATTACTGTTTCAATCATCATAGAGATTAAATAAAAGATGATTCATTTATTAAGTGGAATTCAGTAAAGTTGATAACTAGCTTAACTGAATAATAATGAGATAATAATATATTTCTGACCAAGTATTAAGTATTAATTAAAAAGCGGTATATATTTAATAACTCTTGTCGATTATAACTCCGAGCACCTTAGAAACTAAAAGGTTAACGATCAGGCAATTTACTCAAGAAGACTTTGATAATGTAGTAAGTTTTATGAAAGATGTGACATCTACTGGCTTCAACCAATTGTTTAAAACAATTATTTATTCTTATCAAAGTAAAGAAATAGTAAATTTTTATGCGCTAATACTTAAAAATAATGTAGAATTTTTAGGTTTTTGTGGTTTAGTTACCTTAGAAGACAATATGCCGATGGAATGTTATTATTTTTTGCGACCTGAATATTTGGGAAATGGCTACGCGATAGAATCTCTTAGAAAGATTTTCGAATATGCTTTTTCAGAGCTTAAACTAGAGAAAATAGTAGCTTATATAGATCAAGGAAACACGCGAGGCTGGAAAGTTGCAGAAAGGTCGGGAATGAAATATATGGGCAATAAATTAGGCAAAAATACCAATCTTAAAAAAAAATCAATGTTTTTTTTGATAGATAAAAACGATTATTACAATCAATTCCAAATTTAGACGCAGTTTACCCCTTAATTATAAAGATAAGATATCCTCTAACTCCTCTTTAGTTAGATTTAACAGCCCGCTTTCGGGTAACCTTTCTGTTAGCAAACGCCAATTGTTATCTCTCTTAAAAATGGCTTTAAATAGTTCTGACGCTTCTTTTAATTTTTGATTATTTGCTAAGGATACAGCGGTCCAAAATTTCATTTCAAGGTTTTTAGGAAACATATTTAGTGCCGAATCGTATTCTTTGAGTGCTTTTTCCATATCGTTGTGTTCTATAGCTAAATCACCTTTATCCATGTGTTTATAAGCCCTATGAAGTTTCAACAATCTTGAGAGTTCTTTTATGGGTTGCTCGTTATCTTCGACTCTTAAATCGATGATTTTATCTTCCCACTTATTTTTGGCTTCTTTTCCGCTTACAATTAAAATCGCTGCAGATTGTCTTCCTCTGATATCACCTCCTACAGTTTCTGCCTCTTCCATCGTTTTTATGATTCTTTCAGCTAAAGGTAAATTAATATTCGATTCAAAACTTTTAGCCATTGTTGACCAGACTTTATCCGTTAGCATCATATTAGCTTGAACTGAAAAATTATCACCTGCAATGTGACCTGCATGAATAACGCATTTCGAACCAGTATGAGTAGCAACTCTTCCTTGAGCGTCTAATATTGCTACTTGTCTTACATTTCTGCCTTCATCTTCAGATATTAAAATATCTAAAGCTTCTTTTGGCGATTTCCCTTGCTTTAAAAGATCTAGACCTCGTAAACCAAATGAAGCATTCACGAGCGATTGAGTAGCCACGACTCCTACTCCAGACTCGCCCCAAGAGACAATGCTTCCAACCGAGAAATAGTGACTCTGGACACCAACTCCCATTTCTCCCGTTTTAGGATCTCTTGCTACAATAGAATATGTGTGAGCAATATTGCTACCTCTAAAATGAGATTTATTTTTCTTCATTTTTTGAGAACCTTTACTCGTATTTTTTCTTAAATATTATCTAGGAATATAGTTCAATAAACATTATTATGTAATTGTAACATTTTAGTTCTTTAAATATTTATAATTATAAACAAAAACAAAGTTATTTAGCTCCATTTTATGGAAAAGAATCAAACAATTTGAATATACAAAATACTCTATCTCTAGAAAAATTAATTTTCCGTAAGCTTAAAAAGAAGGAAAGGCTGCAATTTTTCACATACATTTTTGAGACAGGAAGTGATGATACATCTGCAATGGGTCTATCCTTCAAGTTGATAAAACGATTATGTAAACTTGATAGAATATTGTTGGGATTACCCTTTAACCTCCTTTTAAAGAATTTAAAAGTATTTGTTCTAGATTATGAGGGAGAGATGATGGGTGGATTTTCCTTATCAAATATTAATCAAAACACACAGTATTTACTTGGGAATGTGTTTATTAAACCTTCTCTTCAAGGGCAAGGGTTTGGAAGTATGATACTAAGGAGAATTGTTTCAGATTTTAACGATAAGCCTATAAAATTGTATGTAAATATTAACAATAAACCCGCAATATATCTCTACGAAAAAAATGGTTTTATCGAAAAGGAACGCAGGCAAGAATTTCTTTTCGAACTTCCTTTAGAAGTGATTGAACTACCTGTAAACTATATCTTAAGACCTGCTACGAAAGAGGATCTTAAAAAAATAGGTAAACTTAGCGCAAGTTTAACTGAAAGTGATGATATAGAAAAATTATTAAAAAATTCTTTGAATAAAACGTCTACAAAGATACTAAGGTTTAAATATCAATCCTCGGATGTGCTCATTAAGGATGAAGAAATAATAGGAGTAGGGTTTACCACTTGGACAAGGCTTTCACCAAACACAGCTGTGATATCGATTAAAGTAGGATCACCAGAAGCTAAAGCAGTGTATGCACAATTCTTTAGCTATATCGCCAGAAGAATTCAAGATTATGCAATTGAAAGAGTTATTTCTTTCAAAAACGAAATAAATCGTCAAGAATTTGGACAAATCGAAGAATTCGCTAGCAAAATGCTCAAAGAGGAAATAATTATGCTAAAAACAGCAAATTCATAACTTTATTTTAAAGAATGAACGACTTATGCAGATAAATAAATGCTTTTATTTTAGAATTTTTATTTAAAATCAAGGAATAAATCTTTAATTTAAGAGATATAAAACATACTATTCGATCATATAATTTGGTATGTTTTCTGGGTCAAATTTTTTTTCACATAAAAACCAAACTTTTTATAGAGTCCCAAGGCTTTTTCATTTTCGGTATCGACGGATAACTTAATTGTTTTACACCCTTTCTTACGCAGTCCTTCGATTCCAGATGCAAGCAGAGCGCTCCCAATTTTGCGATGTTGATTGCCTGGAAGAACACATAAATCTGCAATTAGCCCAATTTGATCTTGTTTAGGATTGAGAAAAATAGCACAAAGCCCAACAATTTTATTTTTTTCATAAGCGACGCAATATTCAATAATGTGATTTCTTTTTAATGCTTCTTGCATTTTTTTCCATTTCATTTTTCTTAAAGGTTTAAACTTAAATGACCCAGCAAAAGCCTCATTTATTATTGTAACAAAACTAGCATAATCATCTATCTCCTTTAGATTCCGAATTGCAATATCTTGTGGAATACCCGGATGTGAAAATAAATCGAAATCATCTAAACACATAGACCAGGTATAGTTGACTGGGCTGAATCCTATACTCTCTAATTTCTTTTCAAAAGGTGCTGATAATTGTCCTAATGTTTGAAATAAGAGTTCTGAAGCATTTAGTTCCTTTCCAAGATTCAAAATAGCATCAATTAAATCTCCAGGGAGTTCCGATTGAATATATTTCGGTAATACTCCATATATGGAAAGCCAAGCATCTTTATAGTATGGAATAATTGCTACACCAGCAAAAGCAATAATTTCACCTTGCTTATTTTCAAAAATCAAAAAATTTCGTGATAGAGCAGTATTTTTACCCAATATTACTTGAGCTAACTCTTCAGTTATCTGAAGTGTTGTTTCAGGATTTAAATATTTCCCCATTTGATTATATAAATCAACAACTATAGAAAGTCCAAGAGAATCGTCATATGGCTTAATCCTAAAGAATTTACCCTCCATGATCTATAAGAATTATAATCAGATATTTAACGATTTCCCTTTAAATATAATATTTAAATGAAGTTTTGAAAAAAATGATGATAAAAATAAAATTAATTAAGAATTAAACAATTAATTTCATGTCATGCACTATTGTCAGAATTGTGGAGCTGAAATTGAGTCTAACCAAAAAGTCTGTTCTCTTTGTGGATATAACTTGGGGAAAAAAGAATCGGATAGTGATGAGGATGCTGGAATTACTGAAATTGACCCAAAAATTCTTCGATCAGAAATGCTAAAACAATTAAAAAAAGCACGAGCATCTGCTTTCTCGCCTTGGATGGCCATCGTGCCTATAGCTTTTTTTATAGTCTTTTTTGGATTTGTACTTCTCATCATATTAATAACTCGGGGATAATTCAACTCATTCAATATTTTTAAGGACATTTTTTTTTATTTTAAATGTAATAAAAAGATTTATTTTAAATCTGGACTTAGTTTTACTATGTCAAGTTTAAGCGAACTGTTTAAGGAGTGGAACGAGCTAAATAATAAAGCTGGAGCATCCATGGGTCAATTTGATTTTTCGACAATAAAAGAAATTCGCAAAGAGCAATCGAAACTCGAAAATTTAATATTTGAAATATTAAAAAAGCATGCGTCCGATGAAATTTTAAAGATTCTACCGGAAGAATGCGGTGAAATGGAAATGGGATATGAGGTAAATGGAAGCATTTTTTATTTCGTGATGCTGGATCCTGAATTTATAGATGACGAAGAAACAAAACTTTTAGCAATTACCATTAACCTCAAAAACAAGGTTGATTTAATTAAGGATTTCGAAATTAAAGATTAATTAAAAAAAAAGAAGCAATAAAGTCTTTTCTTACCCACGACCATTTAAATACTTTTAACAAGGTATTTTCTTGGTAGATGGAGCAATTTAATAATTTTAAGAAAATCCTCCTTAAAATCTGAAAAGGGTTTGTTTAATTACATTTAACCTCTTTCTTATTGAAATGTAGAAATACCAAGAATTAAATACGAAACTAATAATTTATTATTTGGCTTATAATGCCCAAATTGATAAAACTATTAAAAGAGGTATAATTTATGTCGGAAAATGAAATTAAAAACCAAATTAATTTAAAAAAGGATGAAATAAGTAAAATTGAAGAAGAATTTAAAGAGAAAAGTTCTTCTATTAAAAATGAAGTTGAGGGGAAGTATAATCCTAAAATTAATGAAAATAATTATAAAT
>JAUWHC010000014.1 GCA_030606095.1 Promethearchaeota archaeon
AAAAAAGTGAAAGAGGAACATGCTAAATAATATTGATCTTAAATTAAAGTTAAAAATAATGTATATCATAACTATTTTTGGAGTGGGAGGCTTTGGATTAATGATGCTTATTGCGCCAAGTTTTACGATAGCTCTATTTTCACAACCAGCTCAAGATTTATATCTTTATGGGGTTGCAGCAGCTGTATGGACTACCTTTGGATTGTTAGCAATTTTGGGATTGCGTGATCCCATCAGATATATGCCTATCCTTCTATTTCAGTTTATTTATAAATTAATTTGGATATTTGCTGTCTTTTTACCTAATGTAATAGTTGACGGAGCACGATTTGATACGATTTTCTTGCTGCTAATTTTCATATTTTTTATTGTCGCAGATTTTCTTACATTACCGTTCAAAGAGTTATTTAAGGGAGAATTAGAATAAGAAGGTTTATTGAAAAAAGAATCTCTTAACATAAACAACTTTTTTTTTTTATTTCCTATTATTTTTCATGGATTTTAGACATTTATCTTTAATTTTACCTTTTAAAAGCGGGTTATTAGTTTCTTTCATCCAATCTAGTAGTTTTTGCCTTAATTCGAATAGGATATTTTCATAGGCGGGATTATTACTAAGATTATTAGCTTCGTTTGGATCTTTCTCCAAGTCGTAAAGTTCTTCTTCAACTCTCTCATTCTTTATTTTTTCTTTTAAGACTTGTCCAGAAAGTCCTCTCTCTATATCTAAAGGTATTTGATATAAAAAGTCACTTTTTTAAAAATTCTGGATATATTTATAGTTTATGGTTCTAATGCTCCGGTTCTTTATCAAGGGAATTAAGAGTTAAATTCATTATCTATGAGTTCTACAAATTTTAGTGAAATCTCAAAAAAGTCTTTTAGAACCTTTTTACTTATGTTTTCTGGCTTGTCATTAACAGAATGCCAGTTTACCGCTTTTTTTTTATTACTTTCTAGTCCAAAAAGTGGGGATGCTTTATATCCCTCGTGAATGTATCGACAAGCGTCGCAAGAACCGATTTTTAAACTCCCCACTTCTAAAGGTAGAATGTCTGGATTATCCTTTTTGGCGTTTTCATATGCGATTTGAAGTTTTTTGTTGAGTTCCTTAGGGTATGCAGCAGTATGCATGTCCTTTTCGATTAAAAGAACTCTTTCAGCCGCTCCGCAACATTCTAAAACCACAGCATACGCGTTGTCTAAAGCGCCTAATTTTCCGTATTTTTCAACGAAGGCTTTTGCTCCTTTATCGCCTACTTCTTCACTTCCTTGGGAACCAATCCAAACTTCAACATTTTTTGGTCTATTTTCGCTTAAAAACTTCCCAATTGCCGCAGAGACAGCGCTACCCGATAAATTATCATTTGCCCCTAATACAACAGTCTTTCCCAAAAATCCTTTTAATAACAACACGAAAAATGGATATATAACAATAAGCGGAATAAAATAGAAATAATCAACAATAGTCCAAGAAAAAATAGACCAATTAATTAAGACTATAGAACTCCCCGATACCATTTGAGCGATAAATTTCCATAATGAAAAAATTATTGTGTGAAACATAAAGTAGAGCCCTATTCTCCCGATAATTTTGCGCCATCGAAGTTTATAGCTCGCAATATTCATTTCTCTCGCACTATCAGTGTGTCCTTCAAATATTATACGAAATTTAACATCCCCAGTAGGCTTTATTATTCCAAACACGTTGCTGGACTTTTTCGTTTTAAAAAGAAAGCCAATCCATTCTTTCATTAAAAACAACTCGCTATAAAGTACAATAATACCCCATATTACCAATATTAAAGATATTATCGGAAAGGGAAACATTAAAGGCATAAATAATGGAGAAACACCTACTAAAAACCCCACTACCTTGGTTAAACCTTGAGGATATAGGGAAGGTCGCGTTTCAAACTCGTCAATAAAAGTTTCGTCGCAAAAATTATCAAGTTCTTCCTTAATCCAAATATTAGCGTTCTTTTCGGCATCACTACAAGAATATCTCGGTCCAAACTCTTTACATATTGTATCTATAAAATTGTACATGTAATCAGAATATGAATTATCAACTTTCATAAAAAATTCTCCATACTATTTTAAAATAATATTTCTACGAAACAATGTAAATATTAAGTTATTATTATATCATTTGTTTTGTAACAAATATCTTTGGCTTTTTCATTTATCTGTTAATAAAACCTTTTCTCTCAAATCGCGGTTCAAATTTCATAAATCTAACTAATTTTTCTCTTTTTTTATTTTTATTTTTTAATGCACAGAGTTTAATATTAGACACATATTTTTTATTGTATACTGGTTAAAAAATGAATAGATTAATCGTTATGAATATGGCGTTATGAATATGGAATCTAAAAAAACTTCAAAGCGAATCGAAATAATTATCTTTATACTTTTTGCGCTAGGTCCCCTTACAGGAAATGTTATTTTAGTTTTATTTGGTGTTCTTTCTTTAGAATTTTCGGTAATTCCAAGCGCGTTATTGATCGCTATTCCATCATTTATGTTCCCATTTGCCTTAGTTCAACTATTCTCAGGAGCTATTTCAGATATTAAAGGTCGGTTTCCGGTGATTCTTTTGGGTTTATCTGTTTTTGGAACAGGTATGATCGTAGCATCGTTATCCTTATCGTTGACGGATTTTGTTATCGCAAATGTCTTAGCGGGAATTGGTTTCGGTTTTGTTAATCCTGTTTTAATAGCTTTGCTTACAGATATCACTCCCGGACCTAAAATTTCCAAGAAAATAGGCTTGTTAGGGGCTGTTGCTAATTTAGGAGTCGGTTTTGGACCATTACTTACGGGACTAATAATTAATATAGGTTGGAGATATTTGTACTTATTATTTTTGAGTATTTCAGTATTTGGAATCCTAATTATTTTTACATTAAGAAGAAATCAATCAGTAACTAAAAGTGATGCAGGAATTCGAGCATTTTTCACCGATTTAGCTCAAGAAATCCGTCGCTTACCAGTTATCTTATTGGTTATATCTGCATTTTTACTATCACATACTTCTATTGCTACTATAATCTGGACTTCGCGATCATTTACGCACGTAATCCCCGAGACGATTTTAGGAATAATCATTGCTTTATTCGGAGCAATGGGTTTTTTAGGGGGTATTTTAACGGGATTCACTATTAAGAAAAAAGGCATAAAACTTGCTTTAACGATTGGATTGATTTCATTATTTATTGCTAATATAATTTTAGTATTATTCGGTAATAACAGTTTCGAGGCGCTTCCGTTCACTTCCTCAGGACTTCTCTTTATGGGTTTCGCCGGGGGAATATTAATGACATTAGTTATGTTTTATAGCCAGACTTTATCAATAGAAAGATGTGGTGCTCTCGCGGGTTTAACTACGGCGTTTCAATTTATCGGAATTGCTTTCGTTCCAACAACTTTTGAGCCCTTTTTTAATTCTGGAGGAATTTCCTTAGTATATATTATAATTCTTATGGTTTCTACAATAGTTCTTGTCGTTTTAATATTGTTATATAAATTTGCAAAGAAGGTATCCTAATCGAAATTAAATATTTAAGCAAGAAAAATTAAAATTAAGAAATAATACCTACCTTATAAGAGGTCCTAACTCTTTTATATCATTCGTAAATTCTGTTATTAATTCAGCAAAACGCTTACCCTCAGAGGCTGAAACCCACTCTAATCTAACGCGTTTCTCGTTTATGCCTAATTGTTTAATCAATATTTTATGTAATCCTTTAAACCTTTCTTCCGCGTATTCGTTACCAGAGATATAATGGCAATCTCCTATATGACATCCGGTTATTAAAACGCCATCAACGCCATCTTTTAAAGCTTTTAAAACAAAAGAAGGATCTACCCTACCAGAACACATTACTCTTACAATTCTCATATTAGGAGGGTATTGAAACCTTGAAACGCCTGCTAAATCTGCGCCTGCGTAACTGCACCAATTACAGCAGAATATTAAAATATTAGGTTCAAAACCATTATTCTTCGCTTTCTTCTTTGATTTTGACATTTAAATTCTCACTCCGCATATGTTTTTTCTAATAAATAAGAATCTATCATCGCATTTATTTGTTCAAAATCGTAATGTTTTACAGAAATTGCACCAATGGGACAAGTAGCTGCGCAGGTTCCACATCCCTTACAAAGAGCTGAATTAATATAAGACTTATTTATAATTATAGTGACATCTTCGAATTCTTTCGTAGCCTCAATTAACTCAATTGCGTTATAAGGACACACGGATTCGCATTTACCGCATCCAATGCATACTTCGGGATTCACTTCGGCAATCAATCCTGATGTTGTTATTTGTCCAGCGCTTAAGAATCGACTTGCTCTCCCAGCAGCACCATTTGCCTGGGAGATTGAGTCTTGGATGTTTTTAGGCCATTGAGCACAACCACACAAAAAAATGCCGTCAGTTGCAAAATCTAAAGGGCGCAATTTGACGTGTGCTTCTAAGAAAAAACCATTTTTGTCCAAAGGTACTTTTAACATCTTTGCTAATTCTTTTAAGTTGTCTGCTGGAACCATAGGAGTGGAAAGTATTATTAGATCTGTATCAAATTCTATATCATCTTGTAAGTTTGTATCAAAAAGCTTGACGTTAAAATCTACTTTACCTTTATTTTTTGTAATTTGAGGTATTTTATCCAAACTATATCTAAGAAACATTGCGTCCTTCCTACGCTCTCTGTAGTATTCTTCAAATTCCTTTTTAGCCATCTGAATATCTCTATAAAGAACAACGATATCAAGATCAGGTTTTAATTCTTTTAAAATACTGATATTTTTGATACCAATTCCACAACAAATGTTAGAACAATAAGTAATTCCTTCTTTTTGTCGCGAATTTGTACATAAAATCGTAGTGATGCGCTTAATATTATCCAACCAAGAATTATCTTTGCTTTTTAATTTCTGTTCTAATTCTAATTGAGTAATAACATTCTTATTTTTGCCGTCGTACAAAAAGAGTCCTTTTGGTTTAAATTCCTGACCTCCAGTTGCAACAATTATGGTCCCAATTTTCATATCCTTAGCTTTTTTATTTGAATCTGTTATGGATACATCGTAATTACCTATAAACCCTTTGACGCTTTCAATTTTAGAATTTAAGAAAATTTCAATGTTTTTATTGCTCTTGACTTTTTCTACGATTTCATTAAGAAAATTACCACTTTCTTCTTGAATTGGATATAACACATTAAGATATTTGAGATTTCCGCCAAGTTCATTCTCTTTTTCTACAAGATAAACTTTAAATTCCTGATCTGCAATATTTAGAGCAGCTGTCATTCCAGAAACGCCTCCTCCAATAACTAAAGCTGTTGGCGTTAGTTTAAGGGTATCTTCTTTTTGAGGTTTAAGCAATCTCGACTTTGAAACGGCCATTCGTATAAGATCATTAGATTTTTCCGTTGCGGCTTCATATTCGGTCATGTGGACCCAAGAACATTGGTCCCTAATATTTACCATTTCGAATAAATATTTATTTAATCCAGCTTCTTGGCACGTTTCCTGAAATAGGGATTCGTGAGTTCTTGGCGTACACGAAGCCACAATAAATCGATTTAAATCGTACTCTTTTATTAATTCCTTTATTCTTGTTTGAGAATCGCTAGAACACGAATACAAATTAGCTTCGCAATGAACTACATAAGGTAAGGTTTTAACATAGTCCACAACACTTGGTACATCAACATATTTTCCAATATTAATACCACAGTGACAAACTAATACCCCTATACGTGGCTCGTCTGTAATCTTTACTTCTTTTTCAGGTTCCTCTAATTGTTTTTCTCTTATGTCTGTAAATTTAACTGCATTTAATAAACATGCTATTTGACCTGCTACTCCACTTGCATCAGCAACAGTTTCAGGGATGTCCATTGGTCCTTGACAGAAACCACATAAAAAAATGCCTTCTTTTGAGGATAAAGCTTTATTAAAATATGATTTTTCTTTAAAGAAATTATACTTATCTAAGTCAATTTTTAAAATAGTAGCTAATTCCGTTATTCCTTCTGATGGGACTAATGGCGTAGCTAATACTACTAAATTAGCCCGAAATTCGTTAAATGTTCCAGTTTTTAAATCTTCATAGCGAATAATTAAGTCGTTCGTTTCCAGTTCCTCTTCAATAGTGCTTATTTTTGTTTGAAAATATTTCACGCCATACTCTTCTTGAGCCCTTTGGGTAAATTCATAAAAGTTCTTTCCATATGCTCTGATATCATGTCTAAAAACAAAACATTCAGAATTTTCTGAGTGTTCTTTCGTGATAATTGCTTCTTTTGCAGTATACATACAACACACGCTCGAACAATAAGGAACATTCTCGTGTAAATCTCTTGATCCCGCACATTGAACGAAAGCTATTTTCTTAGGTTCGTTTTGGTCGCTTGGGCGTAAGACATGACCTCCAAACGGACCGGATGCGCATAGAATTCTTTCGTATTCTAAAGCGCTCACTACATTTTGGTATCGATAACCCCATCTAGAAGATAGTCGCTCAGCAGGCATATCAAATCCCGTTGCTACAACAACGGCCCCACAATTAATAATAATATCTTTAGGTTTTTGCTCAAAATCTATCGCTTCAACCGTACATATTTTTTGACAGACTCCGCACACACCTTTAGTTATCTTAAGGCAAAGCTCAGGATCAATTAGGTATACTGGAGGGACCGCTTGTGGAAAAGGTATATAAATTGACTTTCTTTTGCCAAGATTACAATCGAAGAGATTTGGAACTTCAATTTTAGGACATTTAGCCGCACAATCTCCACATCCCTTGCACAAGGATTCATCAAGATAACGAGGCTTTTTTAGAACAGTGACGGTAAAATTTCCAGCATTACCATTAATTTTTTTAACTTCGTGATAAGTCATTAACTCAATATTAGGATTTCTAAACACCTCAACCATCTTCGGAGCTAAAATGCAGAGACTACAATCATTTGTAGGGAAAGTCTTATCAAGTTGAGCCATCCTTCCACCAATTGAAGGCGATCTTTCTACGAGATAAACTTTAAATCCAAGTTCGGTTAGATCTAAAGAGGTTTGGATTCCAGCAATACCCGCACCAATAACCAATACCGACCCTTCCATTATTTCTTTTCCTCGCCTTTTTTATTAGAATTAATAACATTGATATGATTTATTAAAAACTCAGAGAAATCTAAAATTTCAATTGCAGAAATATCTTCGTAATCAGCTTGAACGCAAGAAAGATGTATTTTACATTTTGGACAGGAGGTTATCATCATTGTCCCAGCGGATTTGGCTTCTAACATTCTCTTATATCTAAGAGCTTTCGATTTCTCATTACAATTCATCCACGAACTTACGCCACAACATAATGAGTTTGATTTGTTGTGCTCCATCTCTTTAAAATTAAAACCTAATTTTTTTAATTCTTTGAATATTTCCCTCACAATTTCTGTGATATCGTTATCATCAGGTAAAAATCTACTTAACCTACATGGATCTTGATAAGTAAACGATATTGCCTCCTCAGACTCATTTTTACCTACAAATTCAATTTTGCCTTCCTTCCACATTTCGTAAATATACTCGATAATATGTTTTACTTTAAATTTTTGGTCAAAATCTTCAAATAGTATTGGGTAATCAACTTTAAAAGTTCTATAGCATTCAGCACACGCAGTAACAATAGTTGAAACTCCTGCTCTTTCAAACATATCATTATTTTTCCTTGCTAAATTTATAAACTCTTCTAACTTTCCTTGACCCCAATATATATCGTGCCCGCAACAAATTTCATCTTTAAAAACGACGATAGGTTCTTTTTCGATGTTACATAAAATTTGTAATGTACTTATTGCTATAGAATCCATATCATCAAATTCATAATTGAAAAAGGGTATACACCCTACAAAATATAAAATATTACCTTTATCAGAAATTTTACAACTTTTAGGAATCCAATCAAGCGATCTATTTGGATTAATATAAGGCTGGCTCATAATTTCTGAAATTGTAGTATAAATCCCTTTATGGGCTATTAATTCTTCAGGGTTTTGGTTTGTCGATTGTCTCATCTTATAGCGAGCCATTCTAACAATATCCGCAAAATTTATTTTCTCCGGACAATCTTTAAGACATTGATTACAAGTAAGACATTCCCATAATATCCCGCTCTCTAATACTTTTTGTTCAAAACCCTCTAAAATTAGTTGAATTATTTTGCTTGGAGGATATTTTTGCACCTTGCTTAATTGACAAACTCCGCTACACTGTCCGCATTGGTAACATCTTTTTAATAGGCTTCTTAAATCTGGTTCGTAGATTTTGTCTAAAAGATTCGAAGTATCGTCGGTTGACATTTTCTTTTCTTTATCTTTTTTTGATTCTGTTATAATACACTCCCCTTTATACTCTATACTAGATTTTTCATAAAATCTTCTTTCCGATTAACTTTGGATTGAGAAAATTGGGAAATTAACTTAAGCATTTTACTTTTTTTGCTTGAATCTATTTCTAAACAATTAACTACTCCATCACTAATAACTTGAGCCATAACTTTTTTTCCCTTTTCTGTTCGGACAATAACGGTAGTGTATTTATCTGGCGAGCCTAAACCTCCAAACGATATATCTGCGAAAATATTTGTAAAATCAGCACACGCATTGCAAGCAAAACGCATATAATTATTCAAATGATTAAATGGAATGTGGATTATTTTTTCTCCCACTCCTTCACTTTTTAATTTAAAAATTACATCTTCCTTAATGTTAATTTTTTCAATATCTGAGAATTTTATATTAAAATCTTTTTCAAATTTCGCTATTTGACTCTTTTCAAAAAAGAAGTTTTCATAACAAAATAAGCCAAGACATATCTCAACATTTTCAGAAGGAGTCACTCCTAAATCTTGCATACACCTGATCGTATATAATTGGCAAGGAGTACCCACTACCGCTAATTTTTTGAATTTGTAATGATTCAATTCTGGAATTGAATGAGTATAAGTACTAAACTTCTGTATCTCGTTTAATTGAGGCGAAATATCTAATTTAGCTCCAGAAGATCTTATTAAATCAGGTTTATTATCGGCAAACGCTGCTTCTCTGGAAAAAGGAGCGTCAGTTCTCGAAACAATTGCTCCATCAACCATTTTTTTTTCTATCAAATAATTTATTATTGAGTTCACTACACCACCATCAGTTCCATATTCTAAGAAATCCTTGTCAGTAGCTCGACAAGAATATATATCCTCATAGTATCCAATTGGCATAGAAGAAAAATCAGAAAATTTATAGGTTTTGTTGAGATCATCGTCTAAAACATGTGTTTGTGGGCAAATATAATAACATATTCCACATTCAAGGCATTTATCTTCGTTAATATATACGGGAGGTGTATATTGGTCCTTAAATCCAATAACATCGTATTCTGCCGAGCTACAAAAACTTACACAGCCTCCACATTCTTGACAAATGCCTCTATCGTGTACCTCCTTTATTAAATCTTGAAATGATTTAGTGTCCATCTTGATTCTCTTTCAAATTTATTGATTTACATTTTTTTCGTTTAATTCCACCAATTTTTTCTACTAGAAATTGCCCGGGCTTTACATCCTTTAAACTCTTAGATTCGATTAATCCAGCTTTAACTATATCATTATATAGTTTATCTGCATCTTTCGATCTCGTTATTACAGAAGACCATCCATCTTGCGACCCAATCGATCCTACAGAAATGTCGGCGTAATCTGACGTTAGATCTTCACAAAAATGACAATTATCCCGCGCGTATTTTTGCACTTCTTTCAGGGGTACATCCATTTGCTCTCCAGATTTTAAATTTATTATAAATTTACCGCCTCCAATATTCATTTTGGTTAGCTCGTTTATGTCCTTATTAAACTGTTCTTTAGCTAAATTAATTATTCCATCGTAAGGAAATGATTCCATGCAAAAAAGTCCGATCTTGTATTTAATATTATTAAAAAATGGTAATCCGCTTGGAAACATAGTCCCCTTTTCTATAGCTTTCATCATGCAAGGAACTCCTACGAATGCTATCTTCTCGTATTTCTTACATTGATCTATGATGGTTAAAGAAGGCGAATTTGCATATTTAGTTCCACCCGTTTTATATAAATCCTCGACATCTTCTACTACTACAGGTACGGGTCTCCACAATTCTTCAGAATGCTCCACAGCTACAATTGCATCAACAAGATTTTTTTCTAAAAGATATTCCAAGATAGAAGTTACAATACCGCCATCTTGACGAACTTTCTTAATATTATCTTTGGTCGTTGATGCTGAGTAAGCGTTAATATAAGCTCCAGTTTTGTCAGACCATTTTAAAGATTTGTCTAACTTTTTAATGCTTTCGTTAGCTTGTTCTATCGAAAATGAACGAGGGCAAACCGAAAAACACAACCCACATTTCATGCAAATATCTTCGTCAATTTCAAGAGTGTCTGAAGTCACTGTGATAGCATTTACTGGGCAGATGGCAGAACACCAACCACACTGACAACATACCCCAGCGTCAAAAACTATAGAAACTGGTTCAAAATAGTTCTCAATAAAATCGTCTGGTAAATTCCTTACTTGGTACCTATAAAAGAATTCTTTTACTTCAACTTCTTTTTCTTCTCCCTTGATTTTTTTTATAACAGTTTTAGTCTTGACTTCCACATGTTCCTGAACGTACCCTTGTTCTTTTAAATAAATAACATCTCTAATAACATTTTCAGGAGGGAAATCTTTGACGATCTTTATGATCTCCTCCAAAAATAACGGCTTATTACCCATTAATTCTTTCAAGACTAACTTTCGCTCAGTTTCTGCATCTATCATAGCATCAAGGATTTCGTAAAATTCGTTTTCAGAAAATTTACCTACTTTCAATATCTCTTCTTTTGCTTCAAAAAAAGCTCTTACTTGAAAATTTCCCGAAGCTTGATAAGTAGCCTCCATTATGTCTTTGGGAGAAATTCCCTTAAATAACTTGCTATTTACAACTTGAACCATATTTCCTTCATTTACCTATTTATTTACAATTTATTTTAACAAATAATGTTTTTATTAGACTCCCTCCTTTGCAAGGCAAGTCATCTTATGACTAATATTTTTCTCATAAGATTCATTCTTCTACGGGAGTTGTTAATTTCTTTTGTTTTACTTTCTTAATATCCATGGCATTCATCGGATTTGGTCCTGCTCTATTTATTTTTTCGTAGGCATCTTCTACGGATTTTACGAATTTCTCTCCTTCAGCACTACTTAACCAATACATATTGACTCTTTGGTTTCCAAAACCTCTAGAATCAAGTATTCTATTAGCGAAATCTATGTGTCGTTGAGCTGCAAAATTACCGTTTTTAAATTGACATTCATTTGGTCGTCATCCAACGACCATTACACCATCTGCGCCTGATTTTATAGCAAATAGTATGTGTTTCACATCCACTCTTCCAGTGCATCGTACTTTAATTATCTTTACTGAGGGCGTGTATTTTATACGAGAGACTCCCGCTAAATCAGCTGCTCCATATCCTCATTTCAAACATGCAAATATTATAATCCTATAATTATACACCATTTAGTTTTAGCCTCCTTCTAATAATCCAGTAATTTCAGCATATAATTGCTTATCTCTATAATAAATTATATCTATTGCTTGTGTTGGGCAACAAGTCGCACAAACACCACAGCCGTCGCAATTTATTTCATCTACTACAGCTCCGATCTCATCTACTTTTATAGCTCCTTTATGACATTCTTTCTCACACCTTCTACAAGAAATACAATAATCAATATCTACTTTAGCAGTTATTAATTCAATATCTACTTCTCCAGGAGCGGTTAATTCTGCTACTTTACTAGCAGCAGCTCTAGCCTGAGAAACCGAATATGCAATATCCTTTGGTCCCTGAGCGAACCCCGCTATGAAAATACCTTTAGTTTTAGTTTCTTGTGGCATTAAACCAAAGTGAGATTCTGTTAAAAATCCATTCATATCTACATCTAAGTTTAACACTTTAGTAATTTGCTCTGTACCTTTTGAAGGTAATGCTGCTGATGATAATACTACTATATCCGCGCTAATTTTAATGATCTCGTCGGTTAAAGACGAATAAACCCGAATATTTACGTTTTTAGTCTCTGGATCTTCAGTAATTTCACCAACTTTTCCCCGGATCATTCTAATGTCAGAATCCTTAGCTCGTTGGTAATATTCTTCGAACCCCTTTTCATTTGTTCTTATATCTATGTAACAGATAGTAATATTCGCGTCTGGAAATTCCTCTTTAAGTAGTTTTCCATTTTTCAACGCTAGCATGCAACAGACGCCACTACAATAGGGTCTTTCCGTGTTACGGCTTCCTACACATTGAATAAAAACGATTTCTTTAGGTTCTTTTTCATCTGAAATTCGATGCACATGTCCTTCTAACGGTCCATTTGGAGACAAGATTCTTTCAAGTTGGGATTGAGTTATCACATTTTCGAATTTTCCATATCCGTATTCTCCATACGGCTCATATATATCCCATCCAGTTGCTACTATAATTGTTCCCACTATAAAATTGATATTTTCTGGTACTTGGCTGAAATCTACGGCATCTAATTCACAAGCTTCAACACAGCTGAAGCATTCCACGCATACACCTCTGTCAATGTCGTATAAGAAAGGTACTGCTTGACCAAATGCTATATCAATCGCTTTTCGTACTCCTAAATGCTCGTCAAAGTAATTTGAAGTATAAATAGGACATGCCTCAGAACACGCTCCACATCCATTACAATCTTTATTGATATATCGCGGCTTCATTTCAACAGTAACATTATAATTTCCAACGTGCCCTTCAACTTTTTTCACTTCACTGTAGCTTAGTAGTTCAATATTTTCATGCCGATTAACTTCTAACATCTTTGGTCCACATATTCATATCGAACAATCGTCTGTTGGGAATGTTCTATCTAACTGGGCCATTCTACCACCTATAGTAGTATTACTTTCGACCAAATAGACTTTTATTCCTTCATTTGCTAAGTCTAACGCTGCATTCATTCCAGCTATCCCTCCACCAACTACTAAAGTTGCTTTTTCAACAGGAACTGTTTTAATCGGAACCACTTCCAGTAGTTTAGCTCTCTCAATACCTCCTTTAACCAATATCTTTGCTTTTTCTAACGCTTCTTCATTATCTTTAGTACACCAAGAACAATGTTCTCTTACATTAACCATTTGAAAGAAGTAGGGGTTTAAATCAGTTTTAGCAATTGAACCTCTATAAACGGGTTCATGTGTCCTAGGAGTTCAAGCAGAAGCTACGATACAATCTAAGTTTTTCTCTTCAATATCCTTTATAATTTCATTTTGTCCGCTTTCAGTACATAGAAAGGCATGAGTTTTATAAACAACCACATCATCTAAACCTTTAGCAAATTCTACTAGCTTGTTGCAATCAACTTTACCGCGTATGTTTATTCCTCACTGGCATGCATAGTATCCAATCCGATGATTTTCAAATTTTTCCATTTTCTTTCTTTCTCCACCTCAATTTTTACAATTTTAAATTTCTATTTAATTGTCAATTAATTTTCGATATATGTACTTCTTCTAATATCGAAAGTTCTAATTTATTTTATTTATTATAGATTATTTTAATTTTTATATTATTAATAATTATATTATTTTTTATTTATCAATATAAGATAAAAAGCACCAAACCGAAAATATTTGCTATGGAAATTTTTGATAATAATAAAAAATTTGGTTATAAAAAGAGTATTTAAAGAGGAGTCTATATCAAGGGAATTAATAAATTTAGCTCTTTGATTGACTTTAATTTGTGGATATTAAAGCACTTCTTTTTTCGACTAATTCAGAAGTTAACTCTTCTAACTTTTCGATTTTTCTTTCTAATAGTTCTATCCTATTGAAATTGTTTGAAAGGATTTTTCTAATTAATTTATTTTCCGAGATAGTAAAAACTCCAGCTTTTTTCTTAAAAAATTTAAACCTTCGGTAAAATTCCGATTTTTTTAAGAGATTTAATCGAATCATCCACTTAACCATTGGCATAAAATGTCTTTTCATTCCTATTTTGCTTTTAACTTCTTTATAATATTCTTGAAGCGTGTGTTTTTGGTAATGTAATAGGTTTTCGGACTTGTGGGTATCGCAAAAGCCACAATGAAAGTCTTTTTCAGCAAATCCTTCTTCAGGTAAATAATTTCGACCTAACCCAAAAATTTTCATCATATCATTAAGGTACTCTCTATATGTTATTCTACATCGTTCCCCGCCGGCTAAATTGAATGTTTCACCCCATACTTCATCACACTCAACAGCGTTAGCGAGCGCTAGTCCAACATCTTTAGTATCACAAATTTCGATTGATGTATCTAATGGCATATGGAACATCAATGGATCCATATTCAATTTGTTTACTGAAGTAATATATGTTAATCTAAAAATTGCAAATTCTACACCCGAATCTCTTATCAAATTTTCCGCATTAATTTTGGTCAAAGCATAATAATCTCCGCGACTTGGAGCAAGGATGTCAGTGGTTTTAATCATTGGGTTATCTAGTCTATCTCCATAAACGGCAATTGAAGAAGTAAAAATTATTTTTGGTTTTTGGGGTTGATTTTTTATCGCATTAAGCAAATTTTTAGTTCCTCCAACATTTACGGATTCAGCTAAACTTGTGTTAATATCTGCTAGCGGTGGAATAATGGCTGCTAAATGAATAATAACATCTTCTTCTTTAACTGCGCTTTCCACATCGTCTTTATTTCTAAGGTCGCCCCAAACAATATCAATCTTGCTTTTGAATTTTTTAGCTAATTTTCTATTTTTACGGTTATATACTTCAAATACTCTAACATTATAATCTTTATTTAGTAATTCTTTTAAAGTACTTAATCCAACATTTCCAAATGCACCTGTTAATAAAACATTCACAAAAATCTCCTCTTTTATCTTAAATTTACCTTTGAAGAACTAAAACCAAACAATACCTCTATTTAAAAAGAATTATTAAATACTAAAGAGTTGAATGGTTGCGATCGCAACATATAAAAATATGTATTTATATTACAAATTAAAGAAAATATTATTCACACAGAGCTAAAACGTAATGAAAGTAATTCGATTACAAATACCGGGAAATTTTTTAGAATATGTGGGTTTTGCTGATTTATTGCAAAATCTCGTATTTATTGAAATTTTAAACGCATTCCAGTACGACCAAAATCACTTCTTCGCTCTTCAGCGAATACGGTTTAAGCCAGATACAATAACGAACTTGGATGAATTTATTAAAGCTAAGTTTAATCCGCAATCCTTCCAATTATTAAATCAAACCGGAAACGAGATAATTTGCATTATGAATCAGAATAATACTTCGGGATTTTTTCCGATTGTTGATTCTGGACCGTGGGCTTTTCTATTTCCTATTCATATTTCACAGGAACGTCTATTAATTAATATAATTTCTCAAAATGAATACATCAAGCAGTTATTCGAAGTTATATCCTCATTTACAGAAAATTATAAAATCATTGGAATGACCGATTTAGATAAAATAGATCGCGTTGACGAAACCATTTGGAAGTCCGCTATTCCTTTTCCGAATTTTACAAAAAGACAACAAGAGGTTGCCGCTTACGCCGCTAAAAATGGATTTTTTAAATCACCAAAAAAAATTAGTGCAATTCAAATAGCCAAACATTTCAAAATATCAGAATCTGCTGTAAATCGTCATTTAAAAGAAGCGAGGAATCTATCTATGGAGTATTTTTTTGGTAATTTTATTTTGACTTAGATTCAATTAAATTGAAAATATTTTTAAAAGCTAATAACCTAAAATGTAAATAATCAAGAAAAAAATAATTTACTTGTTAAATTTAAATCTTACTCTATTATGTTCGATCCAAAATCTTCACCACAAGAAATTTTTAACAAAAGGGAGGAATTTGGGTTAGAAAATTCAGTTAAATTGTTAACGGATATTGTTGAAACTGAAAAGGATTACGGTAAAAGGAAAGGAGCGGTAAAATATTTAGGGTTAGTAAGTAGGGAAGTTCCCTCGCTAAAGAAAGAATGCTTTAGTACGTTAGAAAATGTTTTAATATCTGAAGATGGTATTGAAATTAAATGCGAAGCTGCGAAAGCTTTAGGTAAATTGAGGTTTGAAAAAGCTCTAAAGCCGTTGATGTGGATATTGGAACAGAAATTGGATAATATGGATATTAAATTATCTGTTTTGAAAGCTATAAAGAAAATAAAGTTCGAAGAACCTCAGATAAACTTATTTATCAATGAATTAGATTCGCATTATAATTCTATTAAAAATTTTGTCAAAAACCAATTATTAAGTCTTGGACCAGAAATTTTAATAAAATCGTTATTGAGTTATTTAAAAAGCGAAAACATCTCAAATGAACACAAATCAGAGATAATTAAACTTATAGGATACGAATTGTCGAGTATTAACGTTTCTTTTGAGGATATTAGTTATCTAAAAGTTAAGTATCCAGAAGTTATCTCTAATTTGTTTCAAAATAAACAGCTTATATTAAATGAAATTACAAGAATTTTAAAAGAATTAGATTCCGAATTAATGGATTCAGCGATTTCGATTCTAAAATTATTAGGCTCAGATATTAATCAGGATGTAATTAGATTACTACTAAGCGACGATTTTGTAGTCAAAAAGAATGCTATAACCCTTACCGGAAAATTAAAGTTAATAGATGCTGTAGATTTCTTAACACAGAATTTAGACAATATTTATAACGAAGTAAGTATAGCTACAATTGAAGCTTTGGGAGAGATCGGGGAGCTTTCGGCAGTACCAGAAATGTTAGGTATATTGGATATAGAAGATATTAGCTTCGAGTACACCGATTTGGATATGAAGCTTTACATAATAGATGCAATAAAAAAAATTTATCTGAATAATAAAAACGTGAATTATGATTCCTTATTTTCCTACTTGAATTCTGATAACGATACGATCAAAGAAAGCATTGCATTTATTTTGGGAGAAATTGGAAACGAGGAATTTGTTAAACCACTAAGAAGTTTATTAAAAATTAGAAATTTAGATGTTAAAAAAAACACAATCATCGCTCTTGGAAAAATAGGAAACGTTGAACCAATTGGCGACCTAATAGAAATTTTAGAGAACTCTGAATCATATTGGCTTATAAAAAAAGTAGCAATAGATGCTATCTATAATATTTTTCAAAGAAATTGGTATAGAGTAAAAGATGATGACGTAGAATTAAAAAGGACTTTAAATAAAGATTTAGCAATTATAACAGATTACCTAAAAAGAAGTGAGAATGAAAACTCTAAGGTAAAAGTAAGTCTAATCAAATTTTTAGAAGTATTCGGAGCAGAACGAGCTTTAAGTGCCTTACTTTCTCGAGTAAACGACTTTCCTAGAATAGTGCGCATTCATGCAAGTAATGCGATCAAAAAAATAGAAGAGAAACTGGAACTTGAAAATGCAGAATGAACGGTTTTTTTATCGAAAACAAGCGATTATTTTTTAATAAATTTTATTATTAGTAATCCATTTCCATTACATAGATCTACAAACAATTAAATTAAACTAATACAGAGATTTTGATGATTAATTAACAATGACTGAGAATCAAACGGAAAAAGAGCAACCTCATTCT